>NZ_CP121647.1:900000-1010000 GCF_029714305.1 Bradyrhizobium sp. CB3481 | reverse complement strand
CTTATTTAGACCAGTGAGCTGTTACGCTTTCTTTAAAGGATGGCTGCTTCTAAGCCAACCTCCTGGTTGTTTTGGGATTTCCACATCCTTTCCCACTTAGCCACGAATTAGGGGCCTTAGCTGTAGGTCCGGGTTGTTTCCCTCTCCACGACGGACGTTAGCACCCGCCGTGTGACTCCCGCATATTGCTTTCGGGTATTCGGAGTTTGGTTGGGTTTGGTAAGACGGTAAGTCCCCCTAGCCCATCCAGTGCTCTACCCCCCGAAGCATTCGTGCGAGGCGATACCTAAATATCTTTCGCGGAGAACCAGCTATTTCCCAGTTTGATTGGCCTTTCACCCCTAACCACAAGTCATCGGAGCCTTTTTCAACAGGCACCCGTTCGGTCCTCCAGTGAGTGTTACCTCACCTTCAACCTGCTCATGGCTAGATCACTAGGTTTCGGGTCTAATACAACGAACTTAGCGCCCTATTCAGACTCGCTTTCGCTGCGCATACGCCTATCGGCTTAAGCTTGCTCGTTAAATTAAGTCGCTGGCCCATAATACAAAAGGTACGACGTCACCCAGAACGTATCTTGGGCTCCGTCTGTTTGTAGGTGTCCGGTTTCAGGTCTATTTCACTCCCCTCGTCGGGGTGCTTTTCACCTTTCCCTCACGGTACTGGTTCACTATCGGTCGCTGAGGAGTACTTAGGCTTGGAGGGTGGTCCCCCCATGTTCAGACAGGATTACACGTGTCCCGCCTTACTCGTGGATACATCATCGCATTACCCGTACGGGGCTATCACCCTCTGAGGCCCTGCTTTCCTGACAGGTTCCGGTTGTCTTTGATGTATCACTGGCCTGGTCCGCGTTCGCTCGCCACTACTAACGGAGTCTCGATTGATGTCCTTTCCTCCAGGTACTTAGATGTTTCAGTTCCCTGGGTTCGCTTAAAACCTCCTATTTTATTCGGAAGTCTCATACCTTCACTTGATAACTGGAAATCCAAAACCTCGCGGCTTGGTCTCAGACATTGCTGTCCGAACCCCAAGATACGAGATCTTGGAGTTCCAGCTATCGAAGGTGGGTTTCCCCATTCGGAAATCCGTGGATCAAAGCTTCTTCGCAGCTCCCCACGGCTTATCGCAGCGTAGCACGTCCTTCATCGCCTCTCAGCGCCAAGGCATCCACCGAACACCCTTAAGGCACTTGATTGCTCTCATTATCAATGTCCACACACTCGGCAGAATGTTGCCTGCGCAACTGCCATTGAAGGCACGCATCCTCGATGAATGCGATTGTCGCAGCCGGACATTGACTAGAAAGACCAGCTTGCTTCGTAAGATCGAACCGATAGCGAGGCGGTCAAGCTTCGCTAACGAGGACCATTTACAACTCACTCATCTTGCGATGGGCGAGCGCCGAAATGATCCCGGAGATAGTGATTGAATCAGGCGAATTGCTTCGCTTGATCCAAACTCGGATCGATCTCCTCTTTACGATGTCAGATATCACGCACGTCGCAGTCCATCCGGACAAGCGCGTGCGAAGTGATGTTTCGCGGACGATTATTCGAGGCATGCTCGATCTTCGATTTCATCTGGTGGAGCCAGACGGGATCGAACCGACGACCTCATGCTTGCAAAGCACGCGCTCTCCCAGCTGAGCTATGGCCCCGTAACCAGAAGACGAATGCTCCGCACTCGATCAAAGTGGTGGGCCTGGGAAGACTTGAACTTCCGACCTCACGCTTATCAAGCGCGCGCTCTAACCAACTGAGCTACAAGCCCTAACGCTGTCCTCAGTTGAGGATCAGGGGCATACTCGCGCGCAATCAGCCCAGCGCCGATGCGTCGCACAGCGCCAAACCTTCGCACAGCGCTAAGCCCCTGGCGCGTGTTCGTCCGCGAAGAAAGAGAAACGAAGACGGCGAAATCCCGCCAATGCAGCTCAACAATCCTGACGATTGTTGGCCACTGATGTTTCTAAAACGATCCGATAGTTAGCCGAAGCTAAGCTGAAGGATCATCCTTAGAAAGGAGGTGATCCAGCCGCAGGTTCCCCTACGGCTACCTTGTTACGACTTCACCCCAGTCGCTGACCCTACCGTGGCCGGCTGCCCCCTTTCGGTTAGCGCACCGTCTTCAGGTAAAACCAACTCCCATGGTGTGACGGGCGGTGTGTACAAGGCCCGGGAACGTATTCACCGTGGCGTGCTGATCCACGATTACTAGCGATTCCAACTTCATGGGCTCGAGTTGCAGAGCCCAATCCGAACTGAGACGGCTTTTTGAGATTTGCGAAGGGTCGCCCCTTAGCATCCCATTGTCACCGCCATTGTAGCACGTGTGTAGCCCAGCCCGTAAGGGCCATGAGGACTTGACGTCATCCCCACCTTCCTCGCGGCTTATCACCGGCAGTCTCCTTAGAGTGCTCAACTAAATGGTAGCAACTAAGGACGGGGGTTGCGCTCGTTGCGGGACTTAACCCAACATCTCACGACACGAGCTGACGACAGCCATGCAGCACCTGTCTCCGGTCCAGCCGAACTGAAGAACTCCGTCTCCGGAGTCCGCGACCGGGATGTCAAGGGCTGGTAAGGTTCTGCGCGTTGCGTCGAATTAAACCACATGCTCCACCGCTTGTGCGGGCCCCCGTCAATTCCTTTGAGTTTTAATCTTGCGACCGTACTCCCCAGGCGGAATGCTTAAAGCGTTAGCTGCGCCACTAGTGAGTAAACCCACTAACGGCTGGCATTCATCGTTTACGGCGTGGACTACCAGGGTATCTAATCCTGTTTGCTCCCCACGCTTTCGTGCCTCAGCGTCAGTATCGGGCCAGTGAGCCGCCTTCGCCACTGGTGTTCTTGCGAATATCTACGAATTTCACCTCTACACTCGCAGTTCCACTCACCTCTCCCGAACTCAAGATCTTCAGTATCAAAGGCAGTTCTGGAGTTGAGCTCCAGGATTTCACCCCTGACTTAAAGACCCGCCTACGCACCCTTTACGCCCAGTGATTCCGAGCAACGCTAGCCCCCTTCGTATTACCGCGGCTGCTGGCACGAAGTTAGCCGGGGCTTATTCTTGCGGTACCGTCATTATCTTCCCGCACAAAAGAGCTTTACAACCCTAGGGCCTTCATCACTCACGCGGCATGGCTGGATCAGGCTTGCGCCCATTGTCCAATATTCCCCACTGCTGCCTCCCGTAGGAGTTTGGGCCGTGTCTCAGTCCCAATGTGGCTGATCATCCTCTCAGACCAGCTACTGATCGTCGCCTTGGTGAGCCATTACCTCACCAACTAGCTAATCAGACGCGGGCCGATCTTTCGGCGATAAATCTTTCCCCGTAAGGGCTTATCCGGTATTAGCCCAAGTTTCCCTGGGTTGTTCCGAACCAAAAGGTACGTTCCCACGCGTTACTCACCCGTCTGCCGCTGACGTATTGCTACGCCCGCTCGACTTGCATGTGTTAAGCCTGCCGCCAGCGTTCGCTCTGAGCCAGGATCAAACTCTCAAGTTGGACTTGAAACCTTGAACCGGCTGATCACAACGTTTGACGAGGTCCCACCATTCTTCGCCGACCGAAGTCGACGAGTTGCCCGCGATTCACATCGCTGGCAACGATGGTGTAACCTTTAAAACGTGTACCGCCGAAGTCTTTCGTCCAGGCCCCGAAGGATGAAAACCGAAGTTTTCAGGCATTCGAGACCACGCAAGGACTCCGCCGTCCACGTTTCTCTTTCTTCATCTTCACTTGTCAAACAGCCCGGGATCACGAAGACCCCAATCCTCCCTCAGGGAGGGTTCCCGCACACCTCACTCGACGACAAATAACAACCGATTGGGATCGGCTGTTGAGTCACTCATCGTAATGAGGAGCTTACCGGGGCGCGAATAGATGCCTTGGCCTCGTGGCCAATGCATCGCCGCGCTCAGTGGCCGGGTTATAGGCCCGCCCGATCGGGGTTGTCAACGCCCTTCGTCAAGAAATTGTCGCATCACCTCGAAGTTTTTTGCGACGCCAAGAAGTCCCTATATTTCGGGCCTTTGGCCGCACTTGAGCCACAATCCTGCGACGTTCTGACTACAAGCTATGCAATGAATCACCGAATGCCAGTGGGGGCTGCCGGTGGTCATCTACCCGGGACAGGCGATTTTTGACGAACCCGTCGCCTTTCCCAAGCGGCCGAGAAGCTTTCGAGAGATCTGCACACCATTGACGTTCGAGATTCCGGCCGGTCTTCTTCTGGCCTCTGATTCCCGAATTTCTATGCGTGCGGCATGCCACGTTCCGGAACCGCTCCTTCCTTCAAAAGGGCGGAAACCTGGGTTCTGGATCGGGCGAAGGTCTTTTCGGATGTTGATGGAATTTGGGGGGACACAGGGTTGAGCCAGAAGGCGCCACGCGGCAGCGGCTATGGACGCGAGACCGGGATCATCGATCTCGGTCACGAGCCGCCGCTCTCCGTCGATGGCTCCGAGGCTGCGGTGATCGATCGCCGCCGTGTCTCCGTACAATGGTTTAGCGGCACCATCCTGACCGGTCTGTGCGGCGCGGCCCTCATCGGCGGCGCCGTTTTTGCGTCGCTCGACGGCGAGATGACCTTTGCCAAGGTGCCGGAGCGCGTCGAAGGCGCCTTGCGTGGGGCGTTCGGCGCCAATGATCGCACCGCCACACTCCACAAGAGCGACCGCCTGCCGCCGCCCGGCGAATCCACGGCTTCGCGTAGCGTGGTGCGGGTTTCCACCGCCACGCGCGTTGGAAACCGCGATGTGATGCGGGTGCGGCCGTTCATCCGCATTTCCGGCAATCTGTCGATGACGACGAGCGACCTGAGCTCCAAGATCCCGCCGTATAATGCCCAGCGCCTCTTGACCGACGTCGGCACCACGACCCAGGCCGCCGCAGAGGATCCGAACAATCCCGAGGCCGTCGAGCCCGACGCCGAGGTTTCCTTCGTGACCAAGGACCTCGCAACGGTGCTGCCGAAGGCGAAACTGGCCGCCGTGGTCGCGCTCGATGAAGTCCTGATGCGGGTGCGGGACGCCGCGAACTGGCGCGGCTCGGGCGGTGTCCGATACACGGCGCTCGCCAATGCCGCCGCCGACGCTAGCGGCGCCCAGTCCGACCTCAAGCTCGCCTATGCCACCGAAGGCAACGTTTCCGATCCCTATGCGGGCTTCGAGACCCGCGTAGTGCCGGAAAACGTCACCATGCTGCCGAAGACCAAGGACCAGATCACCGGCGGCAACCCGTCCGGCGAGCGCGTTCACACCGTGAAGAAGGGCGATACCATCGCCTCGATCCTGCGCGATCTCGGTGCGACTCCCGACGAGGCCCGGGCTGTCGCGCTGACCCTCGGGCCCCGCGGCCGCGATGGCGGCCTGAAGGAAGGTCAGAAGATCCGCATCCTGATGGCCCCCTCCAGCCCTGGCCCCGGCGCCCGGCTGCAGCCCTACCGCGTGGTCGTCGCCAACGAATCCACGGTCGAAGCCGTCGCTGCGCTGTCGGATGTCGGCAAATATGTCGCGGTCGACGTGCAGAGCATGAATACCGTCGCTGAAGCCACGACCAGCAAGGACGATGACGACGACGAGGAGGATGACGGCAGCGGCGTCCGCCTCTACCAGAGCATCTACGAGACGGCGCTGCGCAACAAGGTGCCAGCCGCTGTCATCGAAGATATGGTCCGGATCTATTCCTACGACGTCGACTTCCAGCGCAAGGTGCAGCCGGGCGACTCCTTCGACGTCTACTTCGCCGGCGAGGACGAGGGCACCAGCAACAGCGAAAAGACCGAGGTGCTGTTCGCTTCGCTGACGGTCGGCGGCGAGACCAAGAAATACTACCGCTTCCAGACCCCCGACGATTCCGTCGTCGACTTCTACGACGAGACCGGCAAGAGCGCGAAAAAGTTCCTGGTCCGCAAGCCCGTCAATAACGCGATCATGCGTTCGGGCTTCGGCGGCCGTCGCCACCCGATCCTGGGTTATGCCAAGATGCACACCGGCGTCGACTGGGCGACCCCCTACGGCACGCCGATCTTCGCCTCTGGCAACGGCGTGGTCGAAAAGGCGGGCTGGGAAGGTGGCTACGGCAAATACGTCCGCCTGAAGCACAACAACGGTTACGAGACCGCCTATGGCCACATGTCGGCCTTTGCCAAGGGCCTTGAGCCCGGCAAGCGTGTGCGCCAGGGCCAGGTGATCGGCTTCGTCGGATCGACGGGCATGTCGACCGGTGCCCACGTCCACTACGAAATCATCGTCAACAACCGCTTCGTCGACCCGATGCGCGTCAAGCTGCCCCGCGGCCGCTCGCTCGAAGGCCCAATGCTGGCAAGCTTCGAAAAAGAGCGCGACCGGCTCGATGCCCAGATGAACAGCCGCGGTAACTCGGCACGGGTTTCCGAAGTCACCGGCACGACGCCGCAGACGCGCCAAGTGAGCCGTTAAAGTCAGCCGATAAGGGCGGGCGCCAAGCCGCGGCCGCAGCGCGCTCGATAGGATATTTCCTGTAGGACACGGCTTCCCGGGCCGGAAGTCAGATTTCCAGCACCCACCACAACCGACAGTTTCGTTTGCCAAACCGCCCGCCGCGACAAATACTGCCTCCTATAAAAACACGCGGGAGGTAGCGTCATGACGAGCAGGCTTGCACTTGCAACGAGCGTTGCGGCAATCGTTCTTGGACATGCGGCCGGCGCCTCGGCGCAGACCTACGAGGTCACCAAGCTGGTGCCGGGCTCGGCGTTTCATGGCGTGCACGGCCTCGGCATCGACAAGTCAGGCCGCCTGTTCGCCGGCAGCGTCGCGGGCGCCGCGCTTTACGAGGTCGATCGCGACAACGGCACGGCCAAGATTGCCGTCCCCTCGCCCGAAGGCATGTCCGACGATATCGCGTTTGCCCCCGACGGCACCATGGCCTGGACCGCGTTCCTCACCGGCGACCTCTATTCGCGCAAGGGCGATGGTCCGGTGAAGAAGCTTGCCTCCGGCCTGCCCGGCATCAACTCGCTGGCGTTCCGCAAGGACGGACGGCTCTATGCGACGCAGGTTTTCCTCGGCGACGCGCTCTATGAGATCGACGTCGAGGGCAATAAGCCGCCGCGCAAGATCATGGAAAAGATGGGCGGGCTCAACGGCTTCGAATTCGGACCGGACGACAAATTGTACGGCCCGCTCTGGTTCAAGGGCCAGGTCGCCCGGGTCGACGTCGACAAGGCCGAGCTCTCCGTGGTCGCCGACGGCTTCAAGATTCCGGCCGCGGTCAACTTCGATTCCAAGGGCAATCTCTGGGTGGTCGACACCGCGCTCGGCCAATTGGTGCGGGTCGATCCGAAGAGCGGCGCCAAGAAGATGGTCGCGCAACTAAAACCCTCGCTCGACAATCTCGCGATCGACGACAAGGACCGCATCTTCGTCTCCAATATGGCCGACAACGGCATCCAGGAGGTCGATCCCGAGACCGGTAACGCGAAGCAGATCATATCAGGCAAGCTGGCGCTGCCCGGCGGCATCGGCGTGGTCTCCGACGGCGGCAAAGACACAATCTATGTCGCCGACGTCTTTGCCTACCGCACGGTGGACGGTTCGACCGGCGAAGTCGCCGAGCCGGCCCGGATGCATGCCGACGGCGTGACACTGGAATATCCAATGAGCGCGACCGCGAGGGGCGACGACGTGCTGCTGTCGAGCTGGTTCACCGGTACGGTGCAACTGATCGACCGCAAGACCGGCAAAACCCGTGAGATGCTGCACGACTTCAAGGCGCCGCACGACGCCGTCAAGCTCAGCGACGGCTCCATTCTGGTCGCCGAGCTCGGTACCAAGTCCCTGATCCGCGCCAGCGGCGAGCACGGCAAGGACCGCACCGCCGTGATCGGCGGCCTCGAGGGTCCGGTCGGCCTCGCCGCCGGATCGGGCGACACCGTCTATCTGACCGAAGCGTTCGCCGGACTGGTCTCGAAGGTCGAGACCAATGGCGAAAAGACCGTGATCGCCAAGGACCTCAAGATGCCGGAAGGCATCGCGGTGGCCCCCGACGGCAAGCTGATCGTGGCGGAGGTCGGCGCCAAGCGGATCGTATCGATCGACCCGAAGGACGGCGCCATCACCGAGATCGCCGCCAACTTGCCGATCGGTTTGCCGGCGGCGCCGGGCGGGCTGCCGAGCAACATCCCGACCGGCGTTGGTGTTGGAGCGACCGGGGTGATCTACTTCTCATCGGATCTGGAAAACGCGATCTATAAGGCAGTGAGGAAGTAATGCGCTAACGACGCCGCCTCGCCTGAGGACTTCTTGCAGGGTTCCTGCTGAGGCGCGCTCCCGCTCAGTCATGAACCGACCGTAGCCACGCCAGTTTCGTTAGATTTTCCGGCGGGCGATGGAACCAGTACGCGGTCATCCGATTGATTTGCATAGGGAAACCTCCAATGGAGGGTGTCATGGAAAACTGGACGAACGCAAAATTCTGTGACGTTGCAAACCTGGTCCTTGGCGTGATTCTGTTGCTTTCACCTTGGCTGTTCGGATTTGACACCGGAAAGATCACTGTCAATGCCATGATTACCGGCGTCGTTATCGCAGCTCTTGCGATTGCGGCACTGGCGGCATTTGCGGTCTGGGAGGAGTGGCTGAACCTCGTCGTCGGACTTTGGGCGCTGGTTTCGCCGTGGGTCCTGGGTTTCCAGGGAACCAACGCAATGACCGTGCATGTGGTGATCGGCGCGGCCGTGGCGATCCTGGCGGTGATCGAACTCTGGATGATGTCTCAGATCCCGCCTCGGCTGACGACAGGCCGCTGAGGCGAATTTTTGGGATAAGCCGGCCCCGGCGTTGGGCCAATCTGCCCAGCGCCGGGCGCATGAACTCGGCAGCAAATCCTTCTCCCTCCACCAACTTTCATTGATCGCCGCGGAACCTGAATGGGGAGCGGCAATTGGATTGTGGATCGGCAAACCCTCGATGGAGGAATGTCATGGCGAACATGCCGGGATCCGAGCGCATCACCCGGGACGATGTCATCAAGGCGATCAGCGAAGCCGATGACGTGACCATTGCCAACATCATCGCAACCGGTGCAACGCCGGACGAACTCGCCGAGGCGCTGGCTTGGATGGCTAATGACGAGCCGATGATGAATGCAGGCAGGCCGCTGGCGACAGGGCGGGTTCGTGAGCTCGTCGATATCCTGTCAGACCTCGAGCCCGACGATGACGATGATGGCCGGGGAGCTCCCGCTGCTCCCATGGATCAGGGGTAAGATGCCCCGGCGCGCACGGCGCCGGAGCAGATCATTTGGATCAGTTCAGCTTACGCTTCGGCACCGGCGCCTCGAACTGCGCGATCTCGGCGGTTTGCGCCGCCTTGCCGTTGAAGGTCAGCACGTTGCCCTCCGAGGAGATCACGACGCCATCGCCGTCGGCGACGTCGCCGGAGAGGATCATCTCCGCGAGCGGGTCCTGCACATTGCGCTGGATCACCCGCTTCAGGGGACGTGCGCCGTAAGCCGGATCCCAGCCCTTGGCGGCCAGCCAGTCGCGCGCCGCGCTATCGAGCGTGAGGCTGATCTTGCGATCCTCGAGCAGCCGCTGCAGCCGGGCGAACTGGATCTCGACGATCCGGCCCATCTCGCTCTTCTGCAGACGGTGGAACAGGATGATCTCGTCGACGCGGTTGAGGAATTCGGGCCGGAAGTGCGCCCTCACCATTCCCATCACCTGCTCACGCACCGCTGAGGTATCCTGGCCCTCCGGCTGGTTCACCAAAAATTCCGAACCAAGGTTCGAGGTCATGATGATCAGCGTGTTGCGGAAGTCGACCGTGCGGCCCTGGCCGTCGGTCAGGCGGCCGTCGTCGAGCACCTGCAGCAGCACGTTGAAGACGTCCGGATGCGCCTTTTCGATCTCGTCGAACAGTACGACCTGATAGGGCCGCCGCCGCACCGCCTCGGTGAGCGCCCCGCCCTCGTCGTAGCCGACATAACCGGGAGGCGCGCCGATCAGCCGCGACACCGAGTGCTTTTCCATGAACTCGGACATATCGAGGCGGACCATCGCGGTCTCGTCATTGAACAGGTATTCCGCGAGGGCTTTCGTCAGCTCGGTCTTGCCGACGCCGGTAGGCCCTAAGAACATGAACGAGCCCATCGGGCGGTTCGGGTCCTGCAGGCCGGCACGCGAACGCCGTACCGCGGTCGCGACCGCGTGAACGGCTTCGGCCTGGCCGACGACGCGCTTGCCGAGCTGGTTCTCCATTTTCAGGAGCTTGTCCTTTTCGCCCTCGAGCATCTTGTCGACGGGCACGCCGGTCCAGCGCGACACTACCTGCGCGATGTGGTTGGCGGTGACCGCCTCTTCCATCATCTCGCCGGCATCCTCCTTGGCTTCGATATCGGCGAGCCGCTTTTCCAGCTCGGGAATCTTGCCATAGGCGAGCTCGCCCGCGCGCTGGAATTCGCCGCGCCGCTGGGCGTTGGCGAGTTCGATGCGCAAGGTATCGAGCTCGCTCTTCAGCTTCTGTGCGTCGGAGAGCTTGTTCTTCTCCGCGCTCCAGCGCGCCGTCAGCGCCGCCGATTTCTCCTCGAGATCGGCGAGCTCCTTTTCCAGCGTCTGCAGCCGGCTCTTGGAGCCGAGGTCAGTTTCCTTCTTCAGCGCCTCCTGCTCGATCTTGAGCCGGATGATTTCCCGGTCCATCAGGTCGAGCTCTTCCGGCTTGGAATCGACCTGCATCTTCAGCCGCGCTGCCGCCTCGTCCACCAGGTCAATGGCCTTGTCGGGCAGGAAGCGGTCGGTAATGTAGCGGTTCGAGAGCGTGGTGGCACCAACCAGCGCGGAGTCCGTGATGCGGACGCCGTGGTGCTGCTCATACTTGTCCTTCAGGCCGCGCAGGATCGAGATGGTGTCCTCGACCGTCGGCTCGGAGACGAAGATCGGCTGGAAGCGCCGCGCCAGCGCGGCATCCTTCTCGACATGCTTGCGGTATTCGTCGAGCGTGGTCGCGCCGATGCAATGCAGCTCGCCGCGCGCCAGCGCGGGCTTGAGCAGGTTGGACGCATCCATCGCGCCATCGGCCTTGCCGGCGCCGACCAGCGTGTGCATCTCGTCGATGAACAGGATGATCGAGCCTTCGGCCGCGGTGACTTCCTGCAGCACGGCCTTGAGCCGCTCCTCGAACTCGCCGCGGTACTTCGCGCCCGCAATCAGCGCGCCCATGTCGAGCGAGAGCAGCTTCTTGTCCTTCAGGCTTTCCGGCACGTCGCCATTGAGGATGCGCAGCGCCAGGCCCTCGACGATGGCGGTCTTGCCGACGCCGGGCTCGCCGATCAGCACCGGATTGTTCTTCGTGCGGCGGGACAGCACCTGGATGGTGCGCCGGATTTCCTCGTCGCGCCCGATCACCGGATCGAGCTTGCCGTCGCGCGCCGCCTGGGTGAGGTCGCGGGCATATTTCTTTAGCGCGTCGTAGGCGTTTTCGGCCGATGCGCTGTCGGCCGTACGGCCCTTGCGCAGCGACTCGATCGCCGCGTTGAGATTTTGTGGTGTGACGCCGCCTTTGCTCAGGATATTGCCGGCCTCGCCGTTCTTCTCCAGCGTCAGGCCGAGCAGCAGCCGCTCGACCGTGACGAAGCTGTCGCCGGCCTTCTCGGCGGCCTTTTCCGCCGCGTCGAAGGCGCGCGCCATGTCGGGGGCGAGATAGATCTGCCCGGCGCCGCTGCCCGAGACTTTCGGCAATTTCTTCAGCGCGTCCTCGGTCGCCTTGAGGATGGCGCGGGAGTTGCCGCTGGCGCGGTCGATCAGACCTCCGGCCAGTCCCTCACTGTCATCAAGCAAAACCTTGAGGACATGCAGCGATGAGAACTGCTGATGTCCGTCGCGGATCGCGAGCGACTGCGCAGACTGGATGAAGCCGCGCGCACGCTCGGTGTACTTTTCAATATTCATCTTTTTGATTCCCTCGGCCTACCGCCCTCACCCCTGAGGCATGATTGCGGCATCTTCATTGGGGGGTACGCGGACCGCATTGACTTTCCTCAAGCGGCCGCGGGTCGTCGCCCTGTTTTCAGGCTTGACGCAAATGTGGGCACTGCCGGCCGAAACGGAAGAGGCGCCGCGGCAATTTCGCGAAGCTAGCGAAGCGTTAGGGAATCCCTTAAGAAGCCGCATGCCTGAAACCTCCCCCGCCAAGATCGCCGAAATCTACCGCTACCCCGTCAAGGGCCTGACCCCGGAACAACTGACCCGGGCTGAACTCAAGCCGGGCCAGACCCTGCTGGCCGACCGCCGCTACGCCATCGAAAACGGCCCGTCCGGCTTCGACCCTGTAATGCCGAAATGGCTGGCGAAACCGCATTTCCTGATGCTGATGCGGGACGAATGGCTGGCCGGCCTGCGCACCCATTATGACGACGCCAGCCAGGTCCTGACGATCCGCCGGAATGGCGAAGTCGCCGCCCAGGGCAATCTGGCGACGGCCGAGGGCCGGGCAGCAATCGAGAGCTTCTTTGCCACCGCCTTTGCCGGCCAGATCAAGGGGCCGCCGAAGCTCCTGGAAAGTCCCGGACACAGTTTTTCGGACGTCGCCCGCAAGGTCGTTTCTATCATCAACCTCGCCAGCGTCCGCGCCATCGAGGATATCGTCGGCGCCCCGGTCAATCCGCTGCGCTTCCGCGCCAACCTCTATGTCGAGGGCTGGCCGGCCTGGCACGAATTCGACCTGCTCGACCGGACGCTTTCGATCGGCGATGTCCGCCTGAAAGTGGTCAAGCGCATCGTCCGCTGCGCCGCCGTCAACGTCGATCCCGATACGGCCCAGCGCGACCTCGCCATCCCGCCGGCGCTGCAGCGCCGGTTCGGTCATGGCGACTGCGGCATCTACGCCGAGGTGGTGACGGGCGGCACGATTGCTGCGGGCGACACGATCGCAGCGGAACAGGCGGCGCTGTTGTAGGTGTAGGCGCAACGACTGTCATCCCCGCGCATGCGGGGATCCAGTACGCCGCGGCTTCTCGGTTCAATCACTGGCGTCTCTGGGATACTGGATCCCCGCTTTCGCGGGAATGACAACTGAATATGAGGCCACGATCTCGCGACATGAATTGTCCGAGGTTTTGCTGAAACTTTCCGCCCCCTCCATTGTGAGGGCGCAGGGAAGACCGGGTGCGCGCCGCACCCGCGGTCTCGTGTGCCAATATGCGCATAGCAAGAGGTGCACACGAGCATACAGGTTCGGCGGAAGCATCCCGGCCTTCCCTGCGCAATGGCTCTACGGCTTACTTCGTGCTCTTCCCGGAGAACGGCTCTTTTGCCTCCGTCGCCCGCGAGCGGCTTTCGCTACCTTCGGGCTTAACGCCAGCACCACGGCGCCAGAACCACACGACTTCGCCGTACGCCTCAGCCATACTCGTCTGTCATGGCATCGGCGTCCATCGCATCTCCCCGCGCGTCAGTGACGATGGCCAACGCCCCTCATCTCGCGGTAAGACGGCGGTATTTATGCCGCTGATTTGGGTGAAAACGAAAGCGGAATATTTCTGATTTTCAGCAATTATCGACTTGACGTTGTTTCTGAAAACCAGAAGTGATTTGCCCGTCGGGCAGTCGCAGAGCGCAGATGCGGTAGGGTGGGCAAAGCGACAGCGTGCCCACCATTAAGCGGCGCACTCTGTGATCGATGGTGGGCACGTCGCTTGTGCTCCTTTGCCCACTCTACAGAGCTGGGTGGATGGAAGCTGATACCTTCAGGGCCCAAGCGGCGAAGAAGATCTCTCGTCGAGGAACAGGAGCGGGCCGTGCGGATTGACCGATGACATCCTGAGCGGCGCCATGCCCAATGTGAGATACATCGATCCAAGACGAGATCCCCGCAACGCTTCCGGGTCCGAGCCTGCCACGGCCATTCACCCCGAAAGTGACCAGGAAGCTGTCCACCGCGGACGGCACGCCCTCACGCCCTGGCAGATCCCGTGGAAGGGATGGAAGGATATCCTGCTGCGCACCTATCAGGAGATGAACGAGGACCGGCTGCTGGCAGTGGCGGCCGGCGTCGTGTTCTATGGCTTGCTGGCGCTGTTCCCCGCGATCACCGCCCTGGTCTCCTGCTATGCGCTGCTTGCCGATGCCAGTACCGTCAACCAGCATCTCGCCTCGCTCGGGTCGATGTTGCCCGGCGGCGCGATGGACATCGTCAAGGAGCAGGTCGATCGCGTGCTTTCCAAGGGCGACATCAAGCTCGGAGCCGCGTTCGCCCTCAGCTTCCTGCTGGCGCTCTGGAGCGCCAACGGTGGCATGAAGGCGATGATCGATGCGCTCAACGTCGCCTATGAGGAGAAGGAGGAGCGCGGCTTCTTCAGGCTCAACGCCGTCTCGCTGACCTTTACCATCGGCGGCCTCGTCGCGGTGCTGGTCGCGATCGGCGCCATCGTCGCGCTGCCGCTCATCCTGTCGGCGATCGGCCTCAGCGCCGTGACTGACGCGATCATCCGCTATGGACGCTGGCCGCTGCTCGTCGTCCTGACGCTGCTGGCGCTGGCCGTGCTCTATCGCTTCGCGCCCAGCCGCCGCGCGCCGCAGTGGAAATGGATCACCGTCGGCAGTCTATTCGCAACGGTAGCCTGGCTCGCCGGCTCCGCCCTGCTCTCGTTCTACCTCGCCAATTACGCGCACTACGACGCGACGTACGGCTCGCTCGGCGCGGCGATCGGCCTGATGATGTGGATGTGGATGTCGACGATCGTCATCCTGCTCGGCGCCGAACTCAACGCCGAGATCGAGCATCAGACCGCCGAGGATACGACCGAAGGTGGCCCTAAACCGCTCGGGGCGCGCAACGCCGAGACGGCCGACACGGTCGGCGCAGCGAAAGCGTGAGAAAGCGCTCACGGCCGGGCCGTCCCGTCCAGGTCGCTTCGCTTTGGATTTCAGATTGCAAGCGCGAGAAGACCCGTACAAACGACAATCAAACCCACCACGATAACGGCAAGAAAGCTGTAAGAAGTAATATCCTCGCGCATGACGACACCTGTGACTCAATCAGGCAAATCTCCGGTGAGCCTGAATCCCGACGACAAGAAGCTCGGACAGCGCTCGCACGGCAGCTAATAAATCACGCTGATAAAATGACGTCTCAAAACAGCCGTCCGTTGTGGCGTGACGAGATTAAACCATAGGTCTGTTTCAGGACGTCTTCGTCGAGCTGAGAAACGACTTCATTGCCGCCGCTCGTCTGCTGCGTCCCCCGCCTCCGCATGAAACATCTTCACGGAACTGAGAGCCCGGCAGGCAGTTGTGGCGTGCTTCACACGCGGCCATCGCGCTTGGAATTACAGTAGCGCGCTCCCGGTTGGACGATTGGCTTAACCCCAGCAGAAGTCTGCGCACGGAGAAGCACCGGTCATGGAAAATGCCGTACAGCTCTACCGAGCGCTGCTCGTCAATCGCGCGTATGTGCGTTCGCTGTGCGAGGGCACTGTGTTTCTCGCCGCCAGCACCATCGCGATCTTCGCCGCGGTCAGCTATGCAACGGTCCACGCCAGCAACTACGTAACCGATTTTGTGCTGAGCCGGGTTGGTCCCTTCAACGTGCGCTTTCTGTTCATTTACGGGACATTTGCGGCGTTCGTGATCACGACGGGCCTGCTGGCCTGGCGACCGAACCGGCTGCCATTCGCACTGAAGGCCACGGCGCTTTTCCTGCTGGTCCGCGCCGTATTCGTGGCGCTCACCCACATGGCGCCATCGCCGATCGATCCGCAGAAGGCGGCGCCGTTCTTCAACTCGATTTTCTACGGCAGCGATCTGTTTTTCTCAGGCCACACGGGTCTGCCGTTGCTCGCAGCGTTGGCCTTCTGGCACATCCCGCTCTGGCGAATGTTCTATCTTGCGCTGACCGGCTTCTTCGGTTCAGTCGTACTACTCGGCCATTACCACTATTCGATCGATGTGCTGGCCGCGTTGTTCATCACCCACGGCGTCTTCCAGATTTCGTGCTGGCTGTTCAGCCGCGACTACGCGCTGTTTCGTTCCTCCGAGAACCAGGCTGCGCCGAGACCAAAGCGGGTGAGCCGACGGAAACTGATGGCAGCCGACAGTGGATATGGACCCGCCCCAAAGCCGTTCATGTTGCACGTCGTCCGCGATGAACCGATGCCGGGTGGTCAAGCCAACACCGACTGAATCATCCGAACGGCCGGCGCGCCTCTCTCGCATCGTCCCGCGGGCAAAGAACCTGTCATCGGGCGCACATTCGGGCGAACCATCGGCGATGGTGGGCACGGCGCTGGCGCGCCTTTGCCCACCCCGCGATCGAATGGCCTTAGCTCGTCGGCATGACGTAGGCGTAGATCCGGCCGCGCGAGACCGGCGCCTCGCGGACGCGGTTGCCGTTATTGCCGGAGATCATGATCGGATTGCCCTTGGCGTCGATGCCGGTGATGATGCCGACATGGCCGCCGCGGCGGCCGCGCGACATCACGGCGATGGCACCGACCTGCGGGCCGGAAACGCGCTGGCCGTATTTCGCGAACGAGTTCGCCATATCGGAGCCGGTGCCGCGATAGCCGGAATGCTGCAGCACCATGTTCATGAAGCGCGCGCACCACAGGCTGCCGCGTCCGGTCGGATTGCCGCCGAGATACTTTCGCGCTTCGGAGACGAGACCTGAGGCGCCGTAGCCGGAGGCCATCGCGCCGCCAGCCGGCGTCACCGTTGCATTCGGCGCGACGCTGGCATTGGCATCGCCAAGCCCGCGCGCATTCATCTGCGCGACGGTGCGCTCCCAGCGCGATGGGCGCGCCTCGTGCCGCGCCTTCGCACGGCGGCTGGCGCGATCAGCGCCCGCCTCGGCGACGCTTTGCGAACCGAAGCCGGTGGGCGCCGTCATCGGGGTGCCGCCCGGCATGTAGCTCGGATTGAATTCGGCGAAGCCGCCGGCCTGCCTCTGCTCAGCGCCGCGCTCCCAGCGCGACATCCTGTGCGCATGGCGATGGTGGCGATAGGCGTGATGCTTGTAGTGGCCGGCGTGATGGGCGCGGGCATGTCGCCCTGCGTGGTGTGGTCTTGCTGAAGCCGGAGAGACAAATACGAAGATGGAAGCCGAACACAGCGCCAGTGCGATGAAACGAACCGACCGGCGAAACGCAAACAACTGACTCATACTTGGTCCTCTTTAGCACCCCCACCTTCCCCTTGCGTTCGTCTACGAACGAACGCGGGCGGCGTTTTGCATTGCGGGATGTGACGAGAGGAAGATTTCGTGTGGCGGCGGGATAACAATTTCGAGGTGATTCCGCGCGGATTCCATGGCGAAAAGGGATCGCTTCCGCCGTATTGCAGCCCCGAAAATTAATTGCGATTTTGAACCGCTCACTGCGTAATGAAGTTGCGCAAAAACAAGAAAATGATGAGGAAAACGAAATGCCCCACGCAATCGCCAAAGATGGTGTCCGTCTCTATTTCGAAGAGGCCGGAAGCGGCACGCCGATCATCTTCCTGCACGAGTTCGCGGCCGACCACACCAACTGGGAGCCGCAGATGCGCTACTTCTCGCGCGGCCATCGCTGCATCGCCTATTCGGCGCGCGGCTACGCGCCCTCCGACGTGCCTGATACGGCCGACGTCTACACCTACGACTATTTCTATACCGACGCGCTCGCCGTGCTCGATCACCTCGGCATCAACAAAGCGCATTTCGTCGGCCTCTCGATGGGCTCCTATTCCTCGCTGCAGATCGCGCTCAACGCGCCGGCGCGGTCATTATCGATGACGCTCGCGGCCGTCGGCGCCGGCTCCGATCTGGAAAATCTCAGCGCCTTTCGCGCTCAATGCGTCGCCAATGCCGAGCAGTATGAGGCGATCGGTTCGATCGAGGTCGCCAAGGTGACGCGCGAGGCGCCGAGCCGGATTCCGTTCCTGCTGAAGGACCCGCGCGGCCATGCCGATTTCTACGCCGCGCTGGCGCGGCACGACGCCAAAGGCTCGGCCAACACGATGCGCAGCTTCCAGGGCAAGCGTCCCTCGATCTACACGATGACGGAAGCGATCCGCAGAGTGCCGACGCCGACGCTGATCCTGTGCGGCGACGAGGACGACAATTGCGTCGGGCCGAGCCTGTTCCTGAAGAAGCATCTCCCCGCGGCGGGGCTGTCGTTCTTTCCGAAGTCAGGGCACGTGCTGAATTTGGAGGAGCCGGCGCTGTTCAACGAGATGGTGGAGCGGTTCATCGCACTGGTGGAGGCCGGGAGGTGGCCTGTGCGGGATCCGAGGTCGATGGTGAAGGCGGTGGTCTAGCGTCAGCGGTAGTGCACCTCTCCCGCTTGCGGGGAGGTCGACGCGCGCGAAGCGCGCGGCGGGTGGGGGCTCTCTCCACTCGACGAGCGCGTTATGTGGAAGCACCCCCACCCCAGCCCTCCCCCGCAAGCGGGAGAGGGAGTGGACTGCCGTTGCGGCACGCTTTCTCTACTTCCCCTTGCCGCCCCGGCTCAGCAAAAACACGCCCTGCTCGCCAAACATGTTCCAGACCCACCAGGGCAGGTTCAGCGGCACCGGGCGGCCGTAGAGATCGAGCGCAACCGCGCGCTCCATCTTGACGTTAATCTCGTCGCAGAGCTCGACGAAATCCTTGATGGTGCAGAAGTGGATGTTAGCAGTGTCGTACCAGGTCGCCGGCAGATTCTCCGTGCGCGGCATGTGGCCGCCGATCAGGAGCTGCAGCCGCATCTTCCAGAAGCCGAAATTCGGGAACGAGACGATCGCGCGCCGGCCGATGCGGAGCAGATTCTCCAGCACCACCCTCGGCTGCCGCGTCGCCTGCAGCGTTTGCGACAGGATCACGTAGTCGAAGGCGTCGTCGGGATAGTTGACGAGGTCGGTGTCGGCGTCGCCCTGCACCACCGCAAGGCCCTTGGCGACGCAGCGATTGACGCCCTCGCGCGACAATTCGATGCCGCGGCCGTCGATGCCGCGACTTTCCAGGAGCTGCAACAGTTCGCCATCGCCGCAGCCGACGTCGAGCACGCGCGAGCCTGGCTCAACCATACCAGCGACCAAAAGATGATCGGTGCGATCGCTGCCGGTGCGGTCGGGCACGATGCCCGGCAGCGGCAGGGTCTGGTCCTGAAGCGCCATGATATCAACCACCGTTTTTCAGGCCGCGCGCGGTGCCGGCCGATTCCAAAAAGGCGCGCGAAATGTCGAAGAATTCGGGCACGTCGAGCAGGAAGGCGTCGTGGCCACGGTCGGTCTCGATCTCGGCAAACGACACCCGCGCGCTGGACGCGTTCAGCGCATGCACCAGGGCACGCGATTCCGAGGTCGGGAACAGCCAGTCCGAGGTGAACGAGATCACGCAGAACCGCGTCTTGATGCCGGCAAACGCCTTCGCCAGCACACCATCATGGTCGGCGGCGATGTCGAAATAATCCATCGCCCGTGTCAGATAGAGATAGCTGTTGGCATCGAAGCGCTCGACAAAGGACGAGCCTTGGTACCGCAGATAGCTCTCAACCTGAAAATCGGCGTCGAACGAAAAGGTCGGCAGCTCGCGATCCTGCATGCGCCGGCCGAACTTGCGATGCAGCGCGGCGTCCGAGAGATAGGTGATATGTCCCGCCATCCGCGCGACGGCGAGTCCGCGATGCGGCTGGGTGTCCTGCTCGAAATAGCGCCCGTGATGCCAGTCCGGATCGGCCATCACGGCCTGCCGGCCCAGCTCGTGAAATGCGATGTTCTGCGCCGAGTGCCGCGTCGCACAGGCGACCGGCATCGCGGAGAACACGCGCTCCGGATAGGCCGCCGTCCATTGCAGCACCTGCATGCCGCCCATCGAGCCGCCGATCACGCAGAGCAGCGTTTCGATGCCGAGACGATCGAGCAGCATGGCCTGCGCACGGACCATGTCGGGTATTGTGATGAGCGGAAAATCCAGCCCCCACGCCTTGCCGGTGGCCGGATTGGTCGAGGCCGGGCCGGTCGAGCCCATGCAGCCGCCGATCACGTTCGAACAGACGATGAAGTATTTCTCGGTATCGAGCGGGCGGCCGGGGCCGACCATGATTTCCCACCAGCCGGCTTTGCCGGTCAGCGGATGCACGTTGGCGACGTGCTGATCGAGGGTCAGCGCGTGGCAGATCAGGATGGCGTTGGAGCGGTCGGCGTTGAGCTCGCCATAGGTCTGATAGGCGATCTGGAACGGCGCAAGGTCGACGCCGCAGTCGAGCCGCAGCGGCTGCTCCATGCCGAACGCCGCCAGCAGCGACGTCGGATGATCGGCCTCGTGCGCGCGGTCCCCGCTCTGGATCGACGGGCTTGGTATCGAATGCAGGTTTGCCATGACGTGCCATCCGCCTCCCCGCGGAGGCCCTTATCAGACAGAAATCAGGCCATAAAAAACCCGGCCTGAACGAAAGGTTCGGCCGGGATCAACTCTGTCCCCGGCCTGTTTAGCGAGTTGTTTAACGTGGCTGCAAGCCGGCCGGCTCAAATGACCACGGAATAGCCTAAAATTAGTCGCTGGCGGGCTTTTCGTCAAGGCACGCCCATGGTTAACCGGGTTGCGGCTCGCGCCGGGCCTGCCGTTTCTCTTTGCTTTCAGTGGCCGTCTTTTCTAAGCAATGAGCAGGCTTGCCGGCGATTTTGGATCGATCCGGCACTGAAGGTTTTCGAAATGTCCAACGTTCCCCCGGCCCCGCCCTCGCTGCAGGAATTGCGCAAGGAGATCGATGCGATCGACGAGCAGGTCCATCGGCTGCTGATGGCGCGCGGCGACATCATCGACCGCCTGATCCAGGTCAAGCAGACCCAGGAGGTCGGCTCCGCGTTCCGGCCGGCGCGCGAGGCCAGCATGATGCGCGAGCTGGTGCGGCGTCATCGCGGCATCCTGCCGCTCGACACCATCGAGAGCATCTGGCGCGTCATCATCTCGACGTTCACCTATGTCCAGGCGCCGTTCGCGGTGCATGCCGACGTCTCGGTCGGCGAGTCCGCGATGCGGGATTCGGCGCGCTTTCACTTCGGCTTTGTCGTGCCCTATGTCGGCCATTTCAGCGCCCAGGCCGCCGTCGAGGCGGTGGCGAAATCGAAAGGCGATCTGGCGCTGGTCTCCGCGATTTCGAGCCGCACGCCGTGGTGGAATCTGCTTGAGACGGAAGGCGCGCCGAAGATCATCGCCCGGCTGCCGTTCCTAGAGCGCGCCGATCATCCGGCCGCGCTGCCGGTGTTCGTGATCTCGCGGGTCGCCGACGATGCCATGGTGACGGAAGTGCAGACCTGGAGCGTGCGCGTCTCCGGATGGAACGCCGACATCGCCCGCGCGGTGGCGCCGCTCGCCGAGATCGTCGCGGTGCCCGATACCGCCTTCGACGGCGCGGCGCTCCTGGTGTCGGATGCCGGCACCGGTTTCGAGAAGATCAAGGCTGCCCTGATCCAGGCCGGCGCCTCGGTGCGCTCTTCGGCCCTCGTCGGCAGCCACGCAACGCGCTATACGGTGCCGGCGAATGGGTCGGCCAAGCCTTAAGTCACCGCCCCGCCATTTCCGGAGTTGAAGATGAACCGCCCCGTGCCGAATCCCGGCATTCTCGATATTGCGCCCTACACGCCCGGCAAGTCCCCGGTGCCGGAGCCGGGTCGCAAGGTGTTCAAGCTGTCCGCCAACGAGACCCCGTTCGGGCCGTCGCCGAAGGCGATGGAAGTCTACAAGGAGACGGTGGCGCATCTGGAGGACTATCCGGAAGGAACCTCGAGGGTACTGCGCGAGGCGATCGGCCGTGCCTATGGGCTCGACCCCAACCGCATCATCTGCGGCGCCGGCTCGGATGAAATCCTCAACCTCCTGGCGCACACCTATCTCAGCCAGGGCGATGAGGCGATCTCCACCGCGCACGGTTTTCTGGTGTACCCGATCGCGACGATGGCCAACGGCGCCAAGAACGTCGTCGCGCCCGAGACCAATTACACCGCCGACGTCGATGCGATCCTGGCGCGCGTCACGCCGAAGACCAAGCTCGTGTGGCTGGCCAACCCGAACAATCCGACCGGGACCTATGTGCCGTTCGACGAGGTCAAGCGACTGCGCGCCGGTTTGCCGGGGCATGTGCTGCTGGTGCTCGACGCCGCCTATTCCGACTACGTCTCGCGCAACGATTACGAACTCGGCCTGGAGCTGGTGGCGACCACGGACAACACCGTGATGACGCACACCTTCTCCAAGATCCACGGGCTGGCGGCGCTGCGGATCGGCTGGATGTTCGGCCCGGCGCACATCGTCGATGCCGTCAACCGGATCCGCGGCCCCTTCAACGTCTCGACGCCGGCGATGCTGGCGGCGGTCGCCGCGATCGAGGACACCGCGCATGTCCAGAAATCCAAGGCGTTCACCGAGGAGTGGCGCAACGTCCTGACCGAGGAGATCGGCAAGCTCGGACTGAAGGTGACGCCGAGCGTGGCGAATTTCGTGCTGATCCACTTTCCCAATGAGAAGGGTAAGACCGCGGCCGACGCCGACGCGTTCCTGACCAAGCGGGGCCTCGTGCTGCGGGCGCTCAACAATTACGGCCTGCCGCACGCTTTGCGCATGACCATCGGCACCGAGGAGGCCAACCGCCTCGTTATCGATGCCTTGCGCGACTTCGTGGCGGCCAAATGAACGCCGCACCGATCTTTCGGCGCGTCGCGCTGATCGGCTTCGGCCTGATCGGCGGCTCGATCGCGCGCGCGGCACGGGCGCAAGCCCTCGCCAGCGAAATCGTCACCACCGCGCGCTCGGAAAAGACGCGCGCGCGGGTGGTTGAACTCGGCATTGTCGATCATGTGCTGGAGACCAACGCGGAGGCCGTCAAGGACGCCGACCTCGTGATCCTCTGCATCCCCGTCGGCGCCTGCGGCGCGGTCGCGCAGGAAATCGCGCCGCACCTGAAAGCCGGCGCGATCGTCTCCGACGTCGGTTCGGTGAAGGGCGCGATCGTCCGCGAGATGGCGCCGCATCTGCCTGCCAACGTCCACTTCGTTCCGGCGCACCCCGTCGCCGGCACCGAACATTCGGGGCCGGATTCCGGCTTCGCCGAGCTCTTCATCAACCGTTGGTGCATCCTCACCCCGCCCGAGGGCACCGATCCGATGGCGGTTGAGGCGCTGCGCGCGTTCTGGGCCGGCATGGGCGCCAAGGTCGAGACCATGACGCCGGACCATCACGACCTGGTGCTGGCGATCACCAGCCATCTGCCGCACCTGATCGCCTACACCATCGTCGGCACGGCGGACGAGCTCGCGCAGGTGACGTCGTCGGAAGTCATCAAATTCTCCGCCGGCGGCTTCCGCGATTTCACCCGCATCGCGGCGTCCGATCCCACGATGTGGCGCGACGTGTTCTTGAACAACAAGGAGGCCGTGCTGGAAATGCTCGGCACCTTCAACGAGGATCTGTCAAAGCTCACCCGCGCGATCCGGCGCGGCGACGGCGCGGCGCTGTTCGACCACTTCGCCCGCACCCGTGCCATCCGCCGCGGCATCGTCGAGATCGGCCAGGATTCCGCCGCCGCCGATTTCGGCCGACCACATCCGCCGCTGAAGAAGGCGGATTAAGAGGCTGACTCTCACGGCCGTCATTGCGAACCAACGGGTCGCGCGAATGAACGCCGATGACAGGCTCCGCGAAGCAATCCACACTTCAGCACGGGGATGGATGGATTGCTTCGTCGCTTCGCTCCATACATGACGCTGAGGGATACCCGGACCAGTAAGCCTCAGTAAGTCATTTCCGCAACTTCATGGGCCGCGCATGGATCGGGTGCCGCATCACGATCCGCGGCGCCATTGCCTGCGCCTCAATCGGCGGTCGCGCCGCTCCGATGCCGAGATCGCCGTTGGGATGGAAGAAGGCGAACATTCCCGGCTCGTCGATTACGGGCTGGGCCGAAGCCGCGGACGACAAGGCCAACAAAGACAGTGCAGTGGTTGCGCCGAGAAACCGGATCATAGACATTTTGTTCTCCTCATTATCGACCCATCGCTGCGGGCCGTCGGAGAACAGGAGTGGGATTTCGGCCGCAACATTCCCGTGACAGTGCAGCCACCGATCACGCTTCGGCGACCCCCGACGAGGCCGCAAGCACCGGAACTTGATGGTCTGTGCGACTGGGACGGGCGAAGGCCGATCACCATCATTGCGAGCGAAGCGATAGCGAGATTGCACAACTCGTCATCCCCCGCGAAGGCGGGGGATTCAGCACGCCGAGCCCCTTCGTTCGATCACCAGCGCCTCTGGAATAGTGGATCGTCCGCCCCAGTGCGCAATTGCGCACAAGGCGGACGATGACAGGTGGACAAGGCCATTCATCCCGGCGCGTCACGACTATTTCAGAACAGCGGCGGCACTTGGCCCACCTTTATCGGCCCTAAAAACACCGCCCCGTCAACGAAGCGCAGCGGGAAGGCGCGGGCCTTCTTGCCTTCCAGCTCCGCCTCCTTGCCGAGTGCATTGATCCCGGCGGTGACGCCGGCATTGGCATTCTGCTTGACGACCTTGCCAAGGCCAGGGACCGCCCTGTCGAGCGCGCCAAAGAGATTGTTGAGGTCCTTGCTCTTCACGCCGGGCGCGACGCGATCAAGGGTGGCCTGCGGCACGCCCTCCTCCAGCATCTTTTCGATGCCGAGCAACGGAACGACCTTCTCGATCCCGGCGACCGTCATCTGCAGTTCGCCGTCGATCCGGCCCTGCTCGTTGAGGCGCAGCGTGCCGGCGGCCACCGAGACCAGATCGCCCTGCTGAACCCGCGAACGCACGATCTCGACATGGCCGCCCGCTGCCTGCAGCTCCCTGAACCGTTCGGGCCACGGCTTTGGCGTAAGATCCTTTAGGCCGGTGAGCTTGGTTTCGACATCGGCATCGAACGTGGCTGCGAGCACTGGATGAACTTCCTGCAGGCTGCCGCCCGATATCTTGAATGCGGCGTCGATCACGGGATTGTTCTTCACCGAGCCGTCGGCGACGCGGCCGTGCAGCTCGATGCGGCCGGCGCGGGCGAGCGGCGTCGCGACCGGGCCGTTGATGCGATCGATCGAAGGATTGTCGAACACGATGGAGGCGCGCTGCGGATTGTCGGGCAGCCCGACCACGCTGCTTTGGCCGAGGCTCCAGTTCACCCTCATCGAGGGCGGCTGGCCGCTGTCGGAAAGCGTTGCCGGCGCCTTGAATTCGGCGATCAACAATTTCGGCTGGTAAACTTGCGCGATCACCATGATCTCGCCGAGCCGCGCGGTGAACCGCTCCTGCCCGCCCGCGGTCTGCGAGACCAGCGACACGCTGGCGTCTTCGCAGCGGACTTCGAAGCGGAACGGGAAGCCGGCCACCGAGCGCTTGCCGCACGCATAGACGCGGCCCGACTGTGCCTCGCGTGCAGCCCACGCATCGGCACGCACGTCGACTTCCGAGGCGGCATAGAACCAGAACGCGCTCCAGGCCGCGGCAGCAACGGCAAGCAAGACGGGCATGATGAAGAGGCGCCACAGCGGGCGCCGGCGCGGCGCGGGGGTCATGTCAGGCATGCGGCGTCCTTTGGCTAGCGATTGGGGCGAATGTAAGCATCCGCTTTCCACAACGAAAGGCATTGAATTCGCTTCGCTTTGCCGTTCCGTTCTGCTAGCGCTGCGGTCAGCATGGCGGCAAATACGCTGAACGATACGAAATTCTCCGCGGACGACCTCTGGGTGTTCGGCTACGGCTCCCTGATGTGGCGGCCCGGCTTTGAATTCACCGAACGGTTGCCGGCGCGGCTGATCGGCGAACACCGCGCGCTCTGCGTCTATTCCTTCGTCCATCGCGGCACGCCCGAAAAGCCCGGCCTGGTGCTCGGGCTCGATCGCGGAGGCGCCTGCCGCGGCATCGCGTTCCGTGTCGCGGAAAAGAATCGCGACGCCACCGTCGCCTATTTGCGCGAGCGCGAGCAGGTCACCTCGGTCTATCGCGAGGTGAAACGATCGGTATGGCTGGAGAACGAGGCGCGTGAACGCGTCAGCGCGCTGGTCTACGTGGTCGACCGCGGCCATGTGCAATATGCTGGACGGCTGTCGCTTGCCGAACAACTGCGCCACGTGCTGCAAGGCCACGGCCAATCCGGCGTCAATCGCGATTATGTGCTCGCCACCGTGAAGGCGATCGAGGCCGAAGGCTTTCGAGACTCGCAACTTCACCGGCTCGCGGCGATGCTGCACGACCAGCATGCGGTGCTGCTTCCCCGGAGGACAGGGACCGGTGACCTAGGGGCATATTGACCTGCGTCAAGCTGATATAAAACCCAGCCCTGCTACCTGAAATTTTCGAACACGGCCGGCCGCGCCCGTGTTCTAAAATTACTGGCACTCAACAAATCCCCGCGCCTTGTGAAGCTGGATATTGACGCGCTGAATTTTCTCTGCGTTTAGATCATGACATTCGCCGCGGGTGAAATGCCTGTACGCTTGAGGACCCTAATGCGCAACGCACGCACAGACATCGCGGAAACTGCCGCCCGTGTCCGGCCGCTTATTTGGCCGGCCGATGGGTCGTGCATGTCTGTGGTGGCACAGGGTCCGAATTTTCAGCTCCAGGCGGGGCTGATCCGCAAAGCAAGCGCATAACTCCCGGCGCAGGGTCTCCCCTCCGCCGGACCGGCAGGAGGGCAAGATGAGCGCCCGCAATGATGTCAAGAAACCATTCGATCACAGCCTGCATGCGAGGCTGAAAGCAGTCCGAGTGCGATTTGCCACACGGGTTGATTTTCTCGTGGCTCGCTGGCTCGAACGCTGCGCCACGAATATCGAGGCCTCACAATGGTTGTTCGAGACTGATCGGAAGCCCACACGCGACGCCGAGATCGGCGTGAGCCTTGCCTCATCTCCACGTTGGGATGTGTCCCCATGACGGGCTCGCGACGGAGTGCGGAAATATCATCAAGCTAGAAAGAGGCTGCCTTACATGGCAGCCTCCCTTGCTCTTGCGCCCACTATCGACAGCCGCGCAAACGAACTGCTCATCGAACGATGGGATCGACCGGGTGATGCGCACTGCGTCATGGCGCGATCAGATGGCTTCCCGACGCAGCGCTTGTCCTACCATGGGGACCGCCTTTAACCCGTTGCAGAGTTCTTGCGATCAGCGATACTTCTGCAACAAGCTATCGAGAATGTGATCCTTGCGAGCCTCGCTCTACGAGCCAATCAACGTACTCAAGCCGATGGGGCCGGACATCGGCATAGTCGATGGGCCACTCGAGTACTTGACTGCGGGAGGCGTCAGGTTGCCACTGCCGTTCACTACACGGATGACGGTCGTGCGTCTTTCGAATGGTGATCTATTCCTGCACTCGCCGATCAAATTTGATCAGTCGCTAGCGAGTGAGCTGCAGCGGATTGGAGCAATCCGACATCTGGTTTCACCTAACCAGTTTCATTATGCCCATATCGGGGAGTGGTCGAGAGCCTTTCCCCACGCGATTACATGGGCTTCACCGCGTGTGCGGCAAAGAGCGCGCGCTCGGCGCGTCGATGTATCGTTTGCGCGAGACCTCGGCTTCGTTCCGCCAGAAGAATGGCGGCAAGACATCGACCAAACGCTATTTCCCGGTGGGTACTTCAAAGAGTTCATTTTCTTTCACAAGAAATCGAAGACGCTGGTCCTCACGGACACGATTATCAACATCGAGCTCGATAAGATGCCGGAGCCGTGCCGAACGGCGACAAAGCTAAGCGGGATGTACCATCCCTATGGGCAAATATTCTTTGGCATGCGGCTGGCGCTATTGCTGCAGCCGCGAAGGGCTAAAGCAGCATTCGCAAAGATCCATTCTTGGCAACCGGAGCACATTGTGCTCAGCCATGGCCGGTGTTTCGAATGTCACGCCAACGATGTCCTCGGCAGGATATTTGGAAGCCAGACGCGTTGAGAAGCCGATTCCACCTTTGGCCCGACGCCTTTGACTGATGTCCGCTTTGCGGACGAAGCCGAAATAAAGCCGGACGCACCTTTCGCTGTTGATGTACGCGCCCTAATTAGCCTGCGCGGTCGCCGGACGGCGCGGCGCCTGAACAGGCTGGTCGGAGGCTTCCGGCATCACCTCGATGCCGACATCGGCCAGCCGCACGCGCACTTCGGCGGCGACATATTTCGCGTATTCCGACAACAGAAGGCGCAGCGTCGCGCCGCTGGTCCACCACGGCTCGTCGCGCCAGCGGTCGCCGATCACGGCGAACGGAATCAGCGTCACGTCAGGCATCGCATGCGACAATTCCAGGATGGCGCGCGGCATGTGGTAGTTCGACGTCACCACGATCAGCGACGTGAAGCCGCGCTCGCGGGCCCAGCGCCGGGTCTCCGCAGCATTGCCGCGCGTGTTGGCGGCGGAACGGTCGAGATCGACGCAACAGCGCAGCAGCGCATGGTTGTCCGGCAGCGAGCGCGAGATGTCGCTGACCGCGTTGGTCGGATGCACGCCCGAGATCAACAGCCGCTTGCCGTAGCCGGCGGCCAGCAATTCCATCGCATCCGACACCCGCGACGAGCCGCCGGTGAACACCACGATGCCGTCGGCGTTGCGCGCCGGCTTGATCTCGACGCCGCGTAGTTGCGAGAGAAACGCGATGAAGCCGACCGCCGCGCCGACGAACAGGACTGCCATGCCGCCGACGATGGTCGCGCGCAGCCATCCGCGCGGCGGCCTGGCCCGCGTTCTCGGCGTGCTATCGTCGTCCTGCAAGTCCATCTGATCCGGCTGTCCGTTTCCTGTACAATTCTAGAACGTTTTGACGCGAAGTGGAGTCCTGGTCCGTGACTTGCTTCACGGCAACACGCCGCCACCGTCAATCGATGTCATCCAGCGTGGCGAACAGCGTGCGCCGCGAGGCCCAGGCGGTAATGGCCGCAATCGCCACCGCCTGCACCGCGAGCGCCAGATAGCCCGAGGGCGGCAGCGAAAACGTGCCGAGCAGCGCGGCGAACTGATCGCCGACCGGGGTGCCCGAAAACCAGCCGGCGATCGATTCGGAGAAGCCGAATCCCAGCATCGCGGCGCCGCCGCCGATCACCCCGCCCTCGAGGCCGAGCCGGAGGAAATGCCGCAGGAAATGGTTGGCGATATAGCGGTCGCCGGCGCCGACGAAGTGCAGGACCTCGACGATCGGGCGGTTCGCCGCCATCGCGCCGCGGGTCGCAAATGACACCGAAATGATGGTCGCCGCGATCACCAGCACGAGGATGCCGATGCCGGCGAACACGGTCGCCCCGGTCATCGAGCGCATGCGCTCAATCCAGGCGCGATGGTCGTCGACGCTCGCCGACGGCGCCGCCTGCGTGACGGCGCGGCGCAGGGCAGCCAGATCCAGCGTCGTGCCAGGCTGGACCCGCGCGACGACGACGCGCGGTACCGGCAGCTGCTCGATCGACAGCCCGCTGCCGAGCCACGGCTCCAGGAGTTTCGCCGAATCATCCTTGCTGAACGGCTTGACCTGAACAATGCCGGGCTGGGTCCGCATCGCCTCTGCCGCCGCGGTCACGTCGCGCTCGAGATCTCGCCCGGCCGCGGGGCGCACCTGGACGGTGATTTCGCTCGCGACTTCCGACTGCCATTCGGCCGCCGAGGCGCTGACCAGGAACACCGTGCCCGTGGTGATCGAGGCGAGGAACGTCATGATGGCCACGACGGCGACCAGCGCGCGGCCGGAGATCGAGGCCCGCGGCACGATCGGCGACATGTTGCGCGCGCGGGCCGGCACCTGCGGGCGTTCGGTGCCGAGGTCCACCAGCGGCCCATGCTCGTCACCGACCCTACTCATAGATATGCAACCGTCCCTGGTGCAGCACCATCCGCCGTGCCTCATACTGGTCCATCAGCGTGATGTCATGGGTTGCGATGATCACGGCGGTGCCGAGCCGGTTCAGTTCGATGAACAGCCGCAGCAGGCGCCGGCCGAGCGTCGGATCGACGCTGCCGGTCGGCTCGTCCGCCAGCAGCAATTGCGGCCGCGAGATCACCGCGCGCGCGATGGCCGCTCGCTGCTTCTCACCGCCCGACAGGATCGGCGGCAGCGCATCCATGCGCTCGCCGAGCCCCACCCATTTCAGGAGGTCGATCACCTCGCGGCGATAGCTGGATTCCTCGCGGCCCATCACGCGGAACGGCAGCGCCACGTTCTCGTAGGTGGTCATGTGATCGAGCAGGCGGAAATCCTGCAGCACGATGCCGATCTTCTGGCGCATGTCGGCGATCTGGTCCTTGCCGGCCAACGAGACATCCTGGCCGAAAATATTGACGAGACCGCGGGTCGGCCGCAGCGACAGGAACAACAGCCGCAGCAGCGAGGTCTTGCCCGCGCCCGAGGGTCCGGTGAGGAATTGGAACGAATGGGCCGGAATCATGAAGGAGAGGTCGCGCAGAATCTCCGGGCCGAGCCCGTACCGCAAACCGACATTTTCGAACCGAACCAAAGCTCAGCTCCGCTCGACATGAGCCGCGACCCGAAATCCCGGCCTTGAACCTGAACCGGGGGACGAGCCCGAACCCGGGACGCCGGCCCCGTTGGTTTGGGTACTAACCGGACAAAACGGTTGTGCGACCGTTATGGTTTCCGATTCGTTAACGGTCGCTATGTAGCATCCGGACGACGACACTGGTGAGCTGGGCTCCATGCATATCATTTGCCCCCATTGTACAACATCTTACGCCATCAATCCGGGTACCTTGGGCACCACCGGACGCACCGTCCGCTGCTCCCGCTGCAAGGAAACCTGGCTGGCCCGGCCCGAGGACGCGATCGAACTGGCCGCCGCCGCGCCGGCAGCCATGCCAAATCAGGCGCCATCGAGCCCGCCGGCCGCCGATGATGCCGCCGCCGAATGGGAGGCAATGGCGCGCGCCGAAGCGGAGCAGGATACCCCCGTGGTCGACAGCCCCTCGATTTCGGCCGGCTGGCCGGCCGAGGGCGAGGCTTCGCAGACTGGCGGCGACAGCGACTGGCCGTCGGCCGCCCGACAGGCGGCAGAAGATCATGAGGAAATGCCGGTCACCACACACCGCCAGCGGCTGGCCCGCCTGTTCCGGCTGCCTTCCCTGCCCCGCATTCCCTTTATGCCGTCCATTGGCCTGCCGACCGCCTGCGCCGCCATGGGCGCGCTGATTCTGGCGCTGACGATCTGGCGGGCCGACGTCGTGCGGCTGCTACCGCAGACCGCGACCTTCTACAAGCTGGTCGGGCTGGAAGTGAACCTGCGCGGACTGGCGTTCAAGGACATCAAGATCACCAACGAGACCGTCGACGGCAAGCCGGTGCTGGTCATCGAGGGCGTGATCATCGGCGAAACCATGAAAGCGGTCGAACTGCCGCGCCTGCGCTTCTCCGTTCGCGACGCGCAGGGCGCGGAGATCTACGCCTGGAATGCGGTGCTCGAGCAGCCGGTGCTCAAGCCCGGCGAGCGCGCCTATTTCAAGTCGCGCCTGGCCTCGCCGCCGCCCGAAGGCCGCAATATCGACGTACGCTTTTTCCACAAGCGGGACCTGGCCGGCCACGCCTGAACGGGCCGCCTTGTCCTACCAAGGCTCAAGAGACACGACTTCATGCCACGCGTGCTGATCGCCGACGACGAAGATTCCATGCGCACGCTGGTCGCACGCGCCATCGCGATGGACGGCCACGAGATCCTCACCGCCGAGGACGGCGCCGAAGCGCTCGATATCCTGACCCGCGAACAGGGCGCGTTCGACCTGCTGCTGACCGACATCCAGATGCCTGTCATGGACGGCATCGCACTGGCGCTGACGGCGGCGCGCGATTTTCCTGACCTGAAGATTCTCTTGATGACCGGCTTTGCCGATCAGCGCGAACGCGCCTCCGGCCTCAACGCCATCGTGCACGACGTGGTGACGAAGCCGTTTTCGGTGCACGACATCCGCACCGCGGTGGCGGATGCGCTGGCGGCGAGGAAGAACGGTTGAAACCACATTCACCGTTGTCGTCCTCCGCGAAAGCGGGGGACCCAGTACGCCGCGGCTTCTCGATTCAACTACTGACGTCTCTGGAATACTGGGTCACCCACCTTCGCGCCTTCGCGGGTGACGACAGTTGAGCGATGAGGAGGCGTAGGGTGGGCAGCGCGAAGCGTGCCCACCATCTTTCCGCACGTGTTGGCTTGAATGGTGGGCACGCTGCGCTTTGCCCACCCTACGGCATCGAGCGAAATCAATAATCCTTCAACAGCCGCTCGATGTAATCGAGTTCGATCTGCGGGCGGGACGGATCGGCGAGGCGGCGGCGCAGTTCTTCGAGGATGCGACGCACGCGCTGCACGTCGATCTCGCCGGGGATCTTCACCGTATAATCGTCAGTGAACTCGTTGTGGCGCATCGGCCGTCCGAGCGGATCGGTCGAGTTGGCCGCGCCCTGCTGGCGGCCCCGGGGATTGCCGGGGCCGTCACCCGGCTGGTCGCCGTCGCCCTGCTGCATCGCTTCGGCAAGACTCTGGGCGCCCTTGCGCAGCGCCTCCAGCGCCCGCCCCTGCGAATCGACGGCACCATCGGCATTGCCTTCGCCGAGGCGGCCGGTGGCGTCGCCCATCGCCGAATCGGCCTGATCGAGCCCATCCTCGCCGTCACCCTGATCGCCGCCCTGGCCCTGCTGGCCCTGACCTTGTTGGCCTTGTTGTCCTTGCTGGTCGCCGCGCTGGCCCTGCTGGCCGCGCTGTCCCGGGCCCATGCCGCGCTTGGCGAGCTCTTCCTGCAATTTCTTCAGCCGGTCGCGCAGGCCTTGCTGGTCCTGCTGCAGGTCGCCCATGCTCTGGTCGCCCTGCTTGCCGCGCGAGCGGTCGCGGCGCTGGTCCTGACCCTGCTTGTAGGTCTTGTCGCGGAGCTGCTGCTGCTTGCGGATCATGTCGCCGAGCTCGTTGAGCGCCTGCTCCATCTCGGAGTCGCCCTGGCCGGGCTGCGCCATCTGCAGGTTTTCCAGCATCTGCTGCAACTGTTCCAGAAGCTGCCTGGCAGCCTCCTTGTCGCCGGAGCGCGACATCCGCTCCAGCCGGTCGAGCATGCTCTTGAGATCCTGCTGGCTCAGCATCTTGGTGTTGGGATCGAGCGGGCGATCCCGTTGCTGGGGATTGTTGCGGAACTGCTCGGCGAGCTGACGCAGGAAATTATCCAGCGCGGCGCGCAGATTGTCGGTGAGCTTCTTGATCTCCTCATCGCTGGCGCCGCGCTCCAGCGCCTGCTTGAGCGCCTCCTGCGCCGCGCGCAGGGCCTTGTCGACATCGGTGATATTGCCGTCCTCGATGGTGACGGCGAGTGCCCACAGGCTGGCGACGACTTCGCGCAGCGCATCGTCGGTGCGCGCCGCTTCGAGCTGCCGCGCCACGCTGTAGAGACCGAGATAGTGGCCGGCCTCCGGCGTGAACAGCTCAGGCGCGATCATCAGCGCATCGAGCGCGGTATAGACCTGCGAATTCTGGTTGGCGTCGAGCGCCAGGATACGGCGCTGCTCGATTAGCGCGCGGGCGAGCGGCTTGGTGAACAGCCGCTCCGGCAGCCGCATGTTGTGCGGCTCGCTCTTGCCCTCATTGCCGGCCTCGTCCTTGGCCGTCAGCGTCAGCGTGACGTCGGCGCCGGCATAGGGGTCCTCGCTGAGGTCCTTCACCGTCTGCCCGACACCGTTGCGGGTGCGCGCATTGGGCAGCACCAGCGGAAACTGCGGCGGCTCGAACAGCGGCCGCGGCCCAGCCTTGTCGCCGTCCTTGCTGGCTTCCTTGTTACTGTCCTTATTGCCTTCCTTCGCCGCATCCGGCGCGCGGGCGGCAAATTGCGCGCGGGCTTCGGTGACGCCGTAATCGTCCTCGAGCTTGTAGGACATCTGCAGCGAGCCGCGGGCCTGCCGTTCCGGATCCTTGGCCAGCGAGATGGTCGGCGCCCGGTCGGCCGTCGCGGCGAAACGCCACAGCGGCTGGCCGGAGGGCGCACGGACATGCGCGGTGCCGTCGGATGCGATCTTGAAATGCCGTTCGTTGGTGCCCTTCGGCGCCTGTTCGCTCGGCGCGATCTCGGTTACCCCGCCGCCGACCACGACGTCGATGGTGCCGCCGCTGGAACGCACCAGGAGCGTGCTGCCCGAGGGAACCGACAGCGGCCCGCTCTCGGGCGAGGCCGCGTCCTTGTTGGCAGCGGACAGAATGATCGGCGGCTTGCCGGTGTAGTTCGGCGGCGTCACCCAGGCATCGACCCGGACGTTGGCAGGCGCCAGCACGCCGTTCCAGTCGAACGCCGCAGCAATACGCAGCGCGCGCTCGTCGCCAGCGGCGACATAGGCGGCCACCAGCATCACCACAACCAGCGCACGCAGCGCCCGGGGATCGTGGATCGCGAGCCGTGGCGACGGCAGGCCAGCGCGGATGCGCTTGATCGAGGCCAGCGTGCGCTCGCGCTGCTCGCGCCACAAAGCCTGCGCGATCGGGTCCTTGGATTGCAGCGTATCGGTGAGCGCGGTGGCCGGGCGATGGCGGATGCCGGTGCCGCGATCGAGCCGGCTCAAACTCTCTTCACGGGTCGGCCAGCGAAACCGCAGCAGGGGCAGCGCGGCCGCGAGCGCCAGCACGACGAACAGAGCGATGCCGATGGCGCGCGCAACGAACGGCAGCGCCAGCCACAGGCCAGCCCACGACACCACCAGAAACAATCCGATGACGCTCAAAAGCCGGGCAAACCCCGGCCAGGCGCGTTCCCACGCGATCGCATACTGAGCCCGTTGCAGGGCCTGCGTCAGCTGCAGCCGCGCAGCGCTATCCGGCTCGCGCGCGGGGTTATTAGCGGGGTCAGGGAAAACGCCGTTCAACAATCTCTCCGGGTTGCCGACAAGTCAGCCTAGCACAACGGCGGCAATGAGGCACCTGTTCCGCGGGTAACCCACACCCGGAAATACGCATAACACGAAGGCGTGACTATGCCGCCTTGAGCCCGTAATTTCTGCGCCGAACCGTAAAAATACGAGGTGGCGTGGATTGCTTTCCGCCTTCGCCGGGCTTCGGCGGACGAGCCGCTTCACGCGACATGAAAATTTGAGGAGACACCGTGGAAATCGGATTCATCGGCCTCGGGAACATGGGTTTTCCGATGGCGCGCCGGCTGATCGAGGCCGGGCATCAGCTCACCGTATTCGATGCGCGCAAGGAAGCCACCGACAAACTGATCGCGCTCGGGGCGCAGGCCGCATCCTCGCCGAAGGACGTCGCCGACCGCTGCGAGACCGTGCTGGCGAGCCTGCCGTCGCTGCAGGCTTCGCTCGAGGTTGCGACCGGTTCAGGCGGCGTGATCGAGGGCAAGCGCGTCAGGCGCTTCGTCGATCTCTCCACCGTCGGCTCGCAGATGGCTGCGAAGATTCACGGCCTGCTGGCCAAGCAGAACATCGTGCAGATCGACAGCCCGGTCAGCGGCGGCGTCGGCGGCGCCGAAAAGGGCACGCTGGCGGTGATGGTCTCCGGCCCGCGCGCCGATTACGAGACAATCAAGCCGGCGCTCGGCCTGATCGGAAAACTGTTCTTCATCGGCGAAAAACCCGGCGCGGCGCAGACGATGAAGCTGGCCAATAATTTCCTCTCGGCCACCGCGATGGTCGCAACGTCCGAAGCGGTTGTGATGGGCGTCAAGGCCGGGCTCGATCCGTCCGTGATGATCGACGTCATCAATGCCGGCTCCGGGCTCAACACGGCGAGCCGTGACAAGTTTCCGCGCTCGGTCTTGCCGCGCAGCTTCGATTTCGGCTTCGCCACCGGATTGATGGTGAAGGATGTGCGGCTCGCGCTGGAAGAGATGAAATCGCTGGGACTGTCGATGGAGGTCGCCGAAGCGGTCGGCCGGCTCTGGGAAGTCATCATCCGCGACGAGGGCGCCGAGTCGGACTTTACGGTCGCCATCAAGCCGATCGAGAAGGCGGCGGGCGTCGTGGTCGGCGGGGCGAAGGGCGGCCACGCGGCGAAGTAGCGCAGTTCCAGGTTGGCAAACGCGACCGAGTGGCGCTAGGTTTGCAACATATTTGAGTGCAAAGCTGGCCGTTGATTCGATTGATCAGTGGGACGCGCATGCCGTCTCGTTGCGTGAGTTCGAAGTTTTGGCGAAGGCGGCTACAGGCCGCCTGTGCTGCTGTTGCCGGTCTTCTCGCCCTTGTCGCAGCGGGAAACGATGCCGCCGCCAGAAGCGGCCGGAGCGAACGCCCGGTCGAGACCGTTCAGTCGCGCAGCGCCGGCGATCCGATCATGGCCATCGTCTCGCTCCACAACCAGCGCATCACCGTCTACGACGCCAAGGGATGGATCCTGCGGGCGCCGGTGTCGAGCGGCACCAAGGGACGCGAGACGCCCGCGGGCATCTTCAGCATCATCCAGAAGGTGGAGGAGCACTACTCCAACCTCTATGACGATGCCTTCATGCCGCACATGCAGCGGATCACCTGGTCGGGCATCGCTCTTCATGGCGGGGTCCTGCCGGGACGTCCGGCGTCGCACGGCTGCGTGCGCCTGCCCTACGACTTCGCCGAACGCCTGTTCGGCGAGACCAAGATAGGCATGCGGGTGATCGTGGCGCCGACCGACGTGGCGCCGGTCGAGATCGCCCATCCGCTTCTGTTCCAGCCCAAGCCCGGCGCCGTTGCCCTCGCCGCCGCCCGCGCGGCCGAGGCGCAAGAGGCGGCGAAGAAAGCGGCCAATGTGAAGCTCGCCGTGGCGACGGCGTCGCGGGAGGTCACGGCGGCCACGGCGCCGATGCGCACGGTAGAAAATCTGAAGCTCAAGGCCGCGGCGCAATTGGCCGCCGCCGAGGCTGCGCTCGGCTCTGCCAAGTCAGCGGAGGAAAAGGAGCAGGCCGAAAGCGCCAAGGCGCAGGCTGCCGCCAAGCTCGCGGAGATGCAGACGCAATGGGAGGCCGCCAAAGCCGATCTGCAACAGAAGCTGGACGCTGTCGCGTCGGCGCGTGAAGCCGCCGCAGCAGCGGAGGCCGCGCGATACCTGGCCGCCGAGGCCGCCCGCAAGATCGCGCGCGAACTGCAGCCGATGTCGGTGCTGATCAGCCGCAAGACTCAGAAGCTTTATGTCCGGCAAGCATTCGAGGCGGTCTTTGAAAGTCCCGTCACGATCGCCGATCCCGATCGTCCCATCGGAACACATGTCTTTACCGCCGCAGAGCGTACGTCCGACGACCACTTGCGCTGGAACGTGGTGTCGTTATTGAGCAGCAAGCATGCGGAGACTGCCGCGGCGCACGACCGGGCGCGCGCAAGCAGCAGCCGAGACCTCGAGCCAGCACCGACGGATTTGAACGCTGCAAAGGCCGCGCTCGACCGCATCACCATTGCGCAGGACGCGCTGGATCGCATCACGGCCATCGCGCCGCGATCCTCCCTGATCGTCACAGACGAACCGTTGAGCGCTGAAACCGGAAAAGGGACGGAATTCGTGGTGCTGCTCAGCGGCGAGCCGCAAGGCGGCATCAAGAAGCGGCGGCGCAGTACGCCAAGCGAATTCCGCTATCCCTACCCACGCGGCACACCTTTCTGGCGCTCGCCTTTTGGCGGTCCTTTTCAGAGCTGGTGAACCCGTTTCTGCGCCCTACCCCCCGCTTGGCTGGTCTTAGTATCCGTCCGGCGGTCCGATGCCCCGGAAGAGCCGACCCGGACCGCGAACAATGCGCGCCGCAGGTTGGACGCGCCAGCTTGTCCAAAGCTTCTCGTCCGATGTGCAGTACAAGAGATATTCGCCGGGATTGCGCGACGATTCGCGGCCCGCTGCCTGACTACAGGCAGAGACCCCGTTGAGCGTAAGGGGGTCTCTGATCTCTTGCGTAATTTCCAGCCAGGGGCCGGGAAACTGCTCCGATGGCAACAGCATCGGACGAGCATGGGCCGGGCCTGGCGAGCACGTCACGCTCAGAAGCGCCAAGCCGCAAAGACAAGCCGTTCGGAGTGGCTTACGCGGAATTGATTCCATGATCGCTGCTCCTCGTCTGTCGTCCCGCGGACGCTCGGTTGCTCTTCAGATCAGGAACTGTCGCCCCGGGGCGTTCGGTTCAGAAACTCAGCGACGGCCGAGCCCTGCAGCCTCCTCAATCCCGCGGACCGCCTTGGCCAATGCGGCTTCGTTGGACCGCACGAACAGGAAGCGAGACGCTGCAGATATTTCTGCATCGGCACTGCCATCTCGGCCGAGGAGGACCAATCCCGCTCCGCCATTAGCTACGGCGAGAATGACAGGCTCTCCCTTCCACGTTTTGATCGGCTCCATTGCAATGAGAAATTCGCCCATCGGCTGATCGAAGTATTGCAGCCTCAGTTGCGGACCGACCTCTGCCGCCGCCAGTCCGAAACCCAATTGTTGAGCGCGCGCATAAACGTCCGCCAGCCGAACGGTATCGGGTGGAAAGCCGAGTTCGGCGGCCGACACCGCAAATAATTCCACGCTGGTTTTCTTAGTGCCGACATTAAAGGCCGGCCGAGCGAGAATTTCCTCAGCGAGGCCGCCGATGCCACAGCCCGCTGCGTCCAACGCGTTAAGCAGCGCAAAAGAATTTGCAAAGGTCCCGACTGTAATCGTTCGCCATACCGGAACCGCGAAGACGGATTTGATCGGAGCCGGCGGTGTAACGGAGGGAGCAGCCTTGAACGTCAAACGGTTCTGCAAGACGGCTCGGGCTGTGCATTGAGCACCGGCTTCGCTCGCGAAGAAGACGATGCATGCGGTGAAGAGCATCGCAATGAAAGAATCGCCACTTTGTCTTCGCATCGAGCGATGCGATATGGCGTACCCGCTTTCCTTGTCAGCAGTTCGGTCCATAGCGACCTACCTGCGCATGCGATTGCGCGCGCCAAGGCGATCCGACAATTGCTTCAGTATGATTCGCCTGCTGTTTCACAGCAGGCAAGCCTGCCATTCAAAATTGGCGTCTGGGGTCATCGCAGCACGGGTTCGAACCGGCTTGAGTACATTGCACGGCTTCAAAAGCCGCTGCGGGACCGACGCGGTAGCGGATCAAAGCGTACTGCGATGGCGCTGTGCCGTATATGAATTAGTTTACATCCGCTCAAAACGTTTTCGGTATGGAAGTAGCGCGGACTCAGCCTTGAAGCAGACGTTACGATACCACCTGAGACTGGGCAGCATATTGATCACAACCAAGGCGCAGGCCGATCCATCGCGATCAGCTCGTCGACCTCGATGCGCGGGCGGACCACGGCGTACTGGTCGTCCTTGACCAGGACTTCCGGCACCAGCGGCCTTGTGTTGTAGAAGCCGGACTGCACCGCGCCATAGGCGCCTGATGTCATGATGGCGAGGAGATCGCCGGCCTTCGGCTCGGGCAGGTTGCGGTCGAGCGCGAGATAGTCGCCGGTCTCGCAGACCGGGCCGACCACGTCGGCGGTGATCGTCAGCGTGCCCTTGGCCGGCTCGCGCACGGGCAGGATGTCGTGGTGCGCCTCATAGAGCGTCGGGCGGATCAGGTCGTTCATCGCGGCGTCGATGATGACGAAGTTCTTGGCCTCGCCCGGCTTCACGTAGATGACGCGGGAAACCAGGATGCCGGCATTGCCGACGATCATGCGGCCCGGCTCGAACATCAGCGTGCAGCCGAGATTGTGCGTGACGCGCTTGACCATCGCCGCATAGACCGACGGCAGCGGCGGCGCTTCGCGGTCGGCGTGGTAGGGAATGCCGAGCCCGCCGCCGAAATCGATGTGCTCGATGGTATGGCCGTCGGCGCGCAGCACCTGCACGAAATCGGACAGAATCCGGAACGCGGCTTCCATCTTGCTGAGATCAGTGATCTGGCTGCCGATATGCATATCGGTGCCGGTCACCTCGATGCCCGGGAGCTTTGCGGCGCGGGCATAGACCTCGCGGGCGCGCGCGATCGGAATGCCGAACTTGTTCTCGGACTTGCCGGTGGCGATCTTGGCATGGGTGCCGGCGTCGACGTCCGGATTGACGCGCAGCGAAATCCGCGCGGTGCGGCCGGTTTCGACCGCGAGCTTCGACAGCAATTCCAGTTCGGGCTCGGATTCGACGTTGATGCAGAGAATGTTGGCGGCGAGCGCCGCGCGCAGCTCGGCTTCCGTCTTGCCGACGCCGGAAAACAAGATCTTGCTCGGCGGGATTCCCGCCGCCAGCGCGCGCTTGAGTTCGCCGCCCGAGACCACATCCGCCCCGGCGCCGAGCTTGGCCAGCGTGCGCAGCACCGACTGGTTCGAATTCGCCTTCATGGCGTAGCACACCAGCGTCTTCTCGCCGGCAAAGGCCTCGGAGAAGACGCGGTAGTGACGCTCCAGCGTCGCGGTCGAATAGCAATAGAACGGCGTGCCGACGGCGTCGGCCAGTTCGGACAGGTTGACGGCCTCGGCGTGCAGCACGCCGTTGCGATAATCGAAGTGATTCATGGCGCGCTCATAGCGTTTTCAAGCGAAGCATGTCCTCGGACTTGGTCCGGGGATGGATACCGGTTCGCGTCAAGAAAACGCGTCAAAATAAGACTCTAGTCCAGCAGCGGATCGAGCACGAATTTCTTCTTGTTGCCCTTGGGGGCAGACGGGCCTGCGTCGGCGCCGTAGGTCGGGTTGAAGACGCCAGGCTGCGCCGCGCGCTCGGTATCGGTATCCGACGTGACCCCGGCCTGCGGCGCCGCCGCGGTCGGCGGCAGATCGAGCCCGCCCTTGCGTCCGCAGCCGCCAAGCGCGAGCGCGGTGACGCTGAGCAGGATAATGGCCCATCCCGACGATGACGGGCGGAAGTTACTGATCACGACGAAATCCCCAATGCGCGGCGCACCATACAAAGATTGCCAGGGTATGGCGAGTGCCGAAGCGCCACGGACAACCATGAAATTGCAGCGAAATTTTTCTCGTCAGGCCTATTTTTGCTCTTTTTCGAGCCGTTTCAGCCAGGCCTTGGCTTGGGAAGTGACGTTCTTCGGCGCGGTGCCGCCATAGCTGGTTCGGCTTTTGACGGAGGCTTCGACCGCCAGCACGCTCAGGGCGTCAGCGGTGATTTTTGGCTCGACCTCCTGCATCGCCTTGAGCGGCAGCTCGTGCAGGGCGATACCCTGCTTCGACGCGAGGCCAACGATGCGCCCGGTGACGTGGTGGGCGTCGCGGAAGGGCATTTTCAGCGTCCGCACCAGCCAGTCGGCGAGGTCGGTGGCGGTGGCATAGCCCTCGCCGGCGGCGGCCTTCATCCTGCCCTCGTCGGGCACGAGGTCGAGGACCATGCCCGTCATGGCACGTATCGCCAGCGAGAGCGCGGCAAACGCCTCCATCGCCCCCTGCTTGTCCTCCTGCATGTCCTTTTGATAGGCGAGCGGCAGGCCCTTCATCACGATCAAGAGACCGTTGAGCGCGCCGATCACCCGGCCGGTCTTGGCGCGCACCAGCTCGGCGGCGTCCGGATTGCGCTTTTGTGGCATGATCGAAGAGCCGGTGGTGAACTTGTCGGAGAGCCGCACGAGGCCGACCAAGGGCGAGGTCCAGATCACGATCTCCTCGGCAAAGCGCGACATGTGCACGGCCGCGATCGACGCCGCCGACAGGGTCTCCAGCACGAAATCGCGGTCCGAGACCGCATCCAGCGAATTGGCCATCGGTCGGTCGAAGCCGAGCGCCTTGGCGGTCGCATGGCGATCGATCGGAAACGAGGTTCCGGCCAGCGCCGCGGCCCCGAGCGGCGATTCGTTCAGCCGCTTGCGCGCGTCAGCAAACCGGCCGCGGTCGCGCGCGGCCATCTCGACATAGGCGAGCAGATGGTGGCCGAACGTCACCGGCTGGGCGGTCTGCAGATGGGTGAAGCCGGGCATCACGGTTGCGGCATGTTCCAGCGCACGGCTAGCCAGCGCATGCTGGAAGGCGGCGAGCGCGGCGTCCGTTTCGTCGATCGTGTCGCGGACGAAGAGGCGGAAATCGGTCGCCACCTGGTCGTTGCGCGAGCGCGCGGTGTGCAGCCGGCCTGCCGCCGGCCCGATCAGCTCGGACAGCCGGCTCTCGACGTTCATATGGATGTCTTCGAGCGCGCTCTTGAAATCGAACGAGCCTTTGCCGATTTCTGACAAAATCGTGTCTAGACCCTTGCCGATATTTTTCGCATCACTCGCGGTGATAATGCCTTGTGCGGCCAGCATGGCCGCGTGGGCCTTGGACGCGGTGATGTCCTGGGCAAAGAGGTGACGGTCGACGTCGATCGAGACGTTGATTTCCTCCATGATCGCATCGGGGCGTTCGGTGAACCGGCCGCCCCACATCTTGTTGCTCATGACTTCCCAAGCCCTGTCATCTATATCGTCCGGCCGTACATCGCCCCGGCGAAACGCCGCGCCGGTTTCGACCGTAACTCCACCGTAATCTTGCGCCCTGCATAGCCATATCTGACCCAGGATGACAAACGATATGCCCGAAATACCCCCGCCCCGCCCGGCCTCGCGCCGGCTCCCGATCGCCATCGGCGCGGTGGTGGCCGCGGGCGTCGTCGGCCTCGGCGCATTTTACGGGCTCGGCGGCCTCAAGCGCGGCACGGGTGGCGATCCCTCCTGCACGGCCGCGGTCGAACTGGCCCGCAAGATATCGCCGCTGGCCCACGGCGAGGTGGCGGCGCTGACCATGGCGACAAGCCCACTGAAGCTGCCCGACCTCGCCTTCGAGGATGCCGAGGGCAAGCCGCGGAAACTGTCGGAATGGCGCGGCAAGACCGTGCTGGTGAACCTCTGGGCCACCTGGTGCGTGCCGTGCCGCAAGGAGATGCCGGCGCTGGATGCTCTTCAGGCCAAGCTCGGGGCTAAGGATTTCGAAGTGATCGCCATCAATATCGACACCCGCGACCCCGAGAAGCCGAAAAACTTCCTGAAAGAGGCCAACCTGACCCGGCTCGGCTACTTCGCCGACTCAAAAGCCAAGGTTTTTCAGGACCTTAAAAGCATAGGCAAGGCGCTGGGCATGCCGACCTCGGTGCTGGTCGACGCCCAGGGCTGCGAGATCGCCAACCTCGCCGGTCCCGCCGAATGGGCCAGCGACGATGCGATCAAGCTGATCAAGGCCGCGATGCAGCCGATGAAGGCGGGGTCATAGCGACCGCGGGTCGATCGCCCCGCCCTTATCGAATCCCGACCGTCAGACCTCGTCCTGAGGAGCGCGTCTTCGCGCGTCTCGCAGGATGAATGGCACGAGCCGGGCCGCATGGTTCGAGACGGCGCTTTGCGCCTCCTCACCATGAGGGTCGAACAGGAATTTCAGGCCGTAACGTTCAGATTGCCGCCGACGCCGGGGGCGAGATTGGCGGTCGAGGGGATGCCGAGCAGCGTCTGGACCGCGGCTTTCTCCGCGTCCGCATTCTGCTTGATGATCGAGGTCTGGATCTGCTGCTGCGTGCCCGCCGATTGCATGGCGAGCATGCTTGAAACCATAGCCATCATATCCATACGCAGCACTCCTTAAACGCGAGTGCACCCTACCCCGGCACCGGTTAACGAATGCTTGGAGATCGTGCGCGGTAGTGCGCGGTAGAGAGGCGGACCAAGTACAACCAAAAACTCGTGGAGCCGCGGTGCGTCTTCCATCGTGTCCCGGACGCGGAGCAGCGTGCAACGCTGCTCCGCTGAGCCGGGATCCATATGCGGCTGGATGGAAATAAAATATGTGGCGGACCCCGGATCAGCAGCGCATCACTTCGTGCTGCGCAGCATCCGGGGAGCGCCGCCGTTAGCGCGTCGGAACCGGCTTGTCGCCGCGATAATCGTAGAAACCGCGCTGCGTCTTGCGGCCGAGCCAGCCGGCCTCGACGTATTTCACCAGCAGCGGGCACGGCCGGTATTTCGAATCGGCGAGCCCCTCATGCAGCACCTGCATGATGGAGAGACAGGTGTCGAGGCCGATGAAGTCGGCCAGTTCCAGCGGCCCCATCGGGTGATGCGCGCCGAGCTTCATCGCCGCATCGATCGCCTCAACGTTTCCGACGCCCTCATAGAGCGTGTAGATCGCCTCGTTGATCATCGGCAGCAGGATGCGGTTGACGATGAAGGCCGGGAAATCCTCGGATACCGCGACCTGCTTGCCGAGCTTGCCGACAAACTCCTTTGATGTGTCGAAGGTGGTGTCGTCGGTGGCGATGCCGCGGATCAGTTCGACCAGTTCCATTGCCGGCACCGGATTCATGAAATGAATACCGATGAAGCGCTCGGGACGATCGGTCGAGGCGGCGAGGCGCGTGATCGAGATCGACGACGAGTTGGTGGCGACGATCGCCTCCGGCTTCAGCACCGTACAGAGTTCGTGAAAGATCTTGCGCTTGACCTCTTCCTTCTCGACCGCGGTCTCGATCACGAGATCGCAATCGGCGAGGCCATCCAGCGACTCGGTCGAGGAGATCCGAGCCAGCGCCTGCTTGCGGGCGTCGTCGGTAATGGTCTGCTTGGCGACCTGGCGCGACAGATGACCGTTAATGGTTGCCATCGCCGACTTCAGCCGTTCGTCGGAGACGTCGTTGAGCACCACGTCGAAGCCGGCGAGCGCCGCCACATGCGCGATCCCGTTGCCCATCTGGCCCGAGCCGATCACGCCGACCTTCTTGATTGTCACCGCCATTTTGTCATCCACCGGAACGGCGCGCATATCGCGCCTGTTCATCTCCAAACCTGAGATACGATACCATCGAACCCGAGGTTTCGGTCCCACCATTGGCACGTAATCTTCACGCGAAGCTTAATCCACTTCGCCCGCAACCGCTTAAGGTAAATAATCGGCCGGACGTTGCGCGTCCGGCCGATCTGACTTTTTATTTCCCGAGCTTGCCGAGTGCCTCGGTCAGCTCCGGAACCGCCTGATAGAGGTCGGCGACCAAGCCATAATCGGCAACCTGGAAGATCGGCGCGTCTTCATCCTTGTTGATCGCAACGATCACCTTGGAATCCTTCATGCCGGCGAGATGCTGGATTGCGCCCGATATGCCGATGGCGACATAAAGTTCCGGAGCGACCACCTTGCCGGTCTGACCAACTTGCCAATCGTTCGGCGCGTAGCCGGCATCGACCGCGGCGCGCGAGGCGCCGACGCCTGCGCCGAGCTTGTCGGCGAGCGGCTCGATATATTTGGCAAAATTCTCGCGGCTCTGCATCGCGCGCCCGCCAGAGACGATGATCTTCGCCGAGGTCAGCTCCGGACGGTCGCTCTTGGCGACCTCCTCACCGACGAAGCTGGAAAGGCCCGGATCGGCCGCAGCGGCGGCATTCTCCACCGGCGCACTGCCGCCCTCGCCAGCCGCGGCGAAAGTCGAGGTGCGCACCGTGATGACCTTCTTGGCATCCTTGGACTTCACTGTCTGGATCGCGTTGCCGGCATAGATCGGCCGCTCGAACGTGTCAGGCGAGACCACCTTGGTGATCTCGGACACCTGCATCACGTCGAGCAGGGCCGCGACGCGCGGCATCACGTTCTTGAAGCGCGAGGTCGCGGGCGCGACGAAGGCGTCATAGCCGGAAGCCAGCGACACAATCAGCGCGGCCAGCGGCTCGGCGAGGTCATGCGCATAGGCCGCGTTGTCGGCAAGCAGCACCTTTGTGACGCCGGCCAGCTTGGAAGCGGCATCGGCCGCCGCCTTGGCATTCCCGCCGGCGACAAGCACATGCACGTCGGCGCCGAGCGCAGCGGCTGCCGTCAGCGCCTTGTTGGTGGCGTCCTTGATCGACGCATTGTCGTGTTCGGCAATCAGAAGCGTCGTCATCAGAGCACCCCGGCTTCGGTCTTGAGTTTGGATACCAGCTCGGCGACGTCCTTGACCTTGACGCCTGCCTTGCGGCCCGCCGGTTCGGCAGTCCTAAGAACTTCGAGACGCGGCGAAAGATCGACGCCGTAGTCGGCGGCGCTCTTGTCGTCGATCGGCTTCTTCTTCGCCTTCATGATATTGGGCAGCGACGCATAGCGCGGCTCGTTGAGGCGCAGGTCCGTGGTGACGATCGCTGGTCCCTTGAGCTGCACGGTCTGCAGGCCGCCGTCGACCTCGCGCGTGACCTTGAAGTCAGAACCGTCGACTTCGAGCTTGGAGGCGAAGGTCGCCTGCGACCATCCGAGCAGCGCCGCCAGCATCTGGCCGGTCTGGTTAGAGTCGTCATCGATCGCTTGCTTGCCGAGAATGATCAGGCCGGGCTTCTCCGCCTCGGCCACGCCCTTCAGAAGCTTGGCGACCGCCAAGGGCTCGACGTTGCCTTCGGCCTTGACGAGGATGCCGCGGTCGGCGCCCATCGCAAGCCCGGTCCGGATCGTCTCGGAGGCCTGCGCCGGACCGATCGAAACCACCACGACCTCGGTCGCCTTGCCGGCCTCCTTCAGCCGCAGCGCTTCCTCGACCGCGATTTCGTCGAACGGATTCATCGACATCTTGACGTTGGCCAGTTCCACGCCCGTTCCGTCGCTCTTGACGCGGACCTTGACGTTGTAATCGACCACCCGCTTTACCGGCACAAGAACCTTCATCGATCCTCTTTCGCTTGAATTCTGGGGTTAATTGGCTTGGTATCAGCTTATATTGACTTTGGGCGCGGAACCTAAAGGCCCCGCTATCGCCGGTCAACGCGCGAAAGCCAAAAATCAGCCCCGGGAAACGCCTTACTTTAGCGGTTCTGACCCGGCACCCACAACACATCTGCCGCCCCATTATCGTTCATGGCGCGGCTGGCGACGAACAGAAAATCCGACAGGCGGTTCATATATTGAATGGCAGCCCCGCTGACCGGCTCCTCGGGGCTGGCCGCGAGTTCCACCATAATCCGTTCCGCCCGGCGGCATACGGTGCGGGCGAGATGCAGGTATGCGGCAGCAGGGGTGCCGCCGGGCAGCACAAACGAGGTCAGCGGCGCGAGGTGCTCGTTGAGTGCATCGATGTCGCGCTCGAGACGTTCGACCTGGCTCGACAGCACCCGCAAGCGTTCCGCCTTGCCCTCGCGCTGGGGCACCGCGAGATCGGCCCCGAGATCGAACAAATCGTTCTGGATCCGGCCGAGCATCGCATCGAGGTCGCGCGCTTCGCCAAGATGCAGCCGCACCACGCCGATGGCGGCGTTGGTCTCGTCCACGGTGCCGTAGGCGCTGATGCGCAGATCGTATTTCGGACGGCGCTCGCCACTGCCGAGCGCGGTGGTGCCGTCATCACCGGTTTTGGTATAGATGCGGTTGAGCACGACCATCGGCGCGTCCCTCTCTATCTTGATCTTGCCTTCAGCGGCCGATCGCCCAAACCACCACCATGGTGATCACGATGGCGATGAACTGCAGCAATACCCGAAGCCGCATCAAATTCTGCGAGCGGCTCGGCGAGCCGCCCCGCATCATGTTGACGAGGCCAAGCAGCAGCACGATAGCCACCGCCGCAACCGCGATGGGAAGAACGATTGAACTCAGAAAAGATGTCATTGGCGCTACATAACACCGGGAAGCGCCGACTTCCACACGTTCACACCCCTCGCGTAACCGCTCGACGATCTGGCTTTTAGGCCAGTAATATCAGATGCTAGCCCCTATCTTGAGACGAAATCTTGAGTCTTGAGACGAAGTCTTGAGGCCATATCTTTGGACCGACCGCCATCGCCCTGATCGAGGTGAGATGTGAGGCTCATTCGCTTTGTCTACCTCGTCGTGATGGAGGCGTTCTACACGTTCCTCGCCGATGACGGCTGGGCGATCGCGAGCCATATCGCGCTATCGACGTTGATGGCGTTGTTTCCGTTCCTGATCGTGCTGACCTCGCTGGCCGGCTTTTTCGGCTCCAAGGAGCTCGCCGACGGCGCCGTCGGGCTGCTGCTGCAGACCTGGCCGCAGCAGGTCGCGGACGCGCTGTCGGGCGAAATCCACGACGTCCTGACCACCACGCGCGGCGATATCCTGACGGTCGGCGCAGTGCTCGCGGTCTATTTCGCCTCCAACGGGGTCGAGGCGCTGCGGGTCGCCTTGAACCGCGCCTATTCGGTGGTCGAGCCGCGGGCCTGGTACTGGCTGCGGCTGGAATCGATCGGCTACACGCTGGTGGCCGCCATCACGTCGCTCCTGATGGCGTTCCTGATCGTGCTCGGCCCGCTGATCCTGGAAACGGCGCGCCGCCATATTCCGTTCTTCGTCGAGAGCAACGAAAGAGTGCTGTTTTTCGCCCGCTACGGCATCACCATCAGCGCGATGATCGTGGCGCTGTTCGTGCTGCATGCATGGCTACCCTGCGGACGGCGAAGCTTCCTGCAGATCCTGCCCGGCATCGTCTTCACGATGGTGGCATCTTTGATTTCGGGCATCGTATTCGGCCAGTATCTGGCGCGCTTCGCCAGCAATTACGTGACGATGTATGCGGGGCTCGCCTCGGTCATCATCGCGCTGGTGTTCCTGTATTTCATCTCCGCGATCTTCGTCTATGGCGGCGAATTGAATGCGGCCATCATGAAGTCGCAGTTGCCGAAGGGGCTGTCGCTTCATGCAGCGCAGTCGCTAAAGCGCGGGGAGACACGGGCTTAACCAGGAAGATATCGGCGCCGGCGGCCCGCGAGGCCGCCTCGTCCTCGCTCCGGCCGGAGATGCCGATGATCGGAATGCCGCCGAGCGGCGCCTCCAGCGCGCGAATGCGCCTGATCGCCTCCACGCCGTCGATGCCCGGCAGCACCATGTCCATCAGCACGGCGTCGAAGGCGCCGTGCGCGAGCCGCTCCGGCGCCGCCTCGCCCTGACCGATGAATTCGGCCTGATGGCCGAGTTCGGTCAGGATCGTATTGAGCACGACGCGGCCGAACGGATTGTCCTCGACACTAAGCAGGCGCAAGGACCGCAGCGCCCCGGTCGAGACCTCGCCGTCGGCGCCGGACGGCGCGGCGACCGGGCCTTGGGCGGAAGACATCACGACGGTGAGGGTAAAGGTGGTGCCGCCGCCGCGCCGCGGCATCACGGTGACGTCGCCGCCCATCGCGCGCGCCAATTGCCTGACCGATGACAGGCCGAGCCCGGCGCCACCGAAACGCGATGCGATCGAGACATTGGCCTGCGAGAACGGTCGGAACAGCCGCTTGATCTCACTCAATGTCAGGCCGATGCCGCTGTCGGAGACCGCGAATGCGACGCCGACCTTGTCCTTCGTGCCGCGGACCGGCGTGACCTGCAGCGCGACACTGCCCTGGTCGGTGAATTTCACGGCATTGTCGATCAGGTTCTCCACCGCCGCGCGCAGACGGACGGGATCACCGACCGCAAATCCGGGCAGCTTGTCCGAAATGGTCACCGATGATTGCAGCCCCTTCGCCGCCGCGCGGCCGGTCAGCGAATCACCGGCATTGCGGGCGAGCGTGCGCAGATCGAAGAAATCCTGTCGCACGTCGAGTCCCGGCCCGCTGCTGCGCGCCGCATCGACGAACAACGTGGCAAGGCTGGCCAGATGCTCCGCGCCGGCCTTGATGGTGTCGACCCAGCGCCGTTCGCGCTCCTTGAGTTCGGATGTCGCCAGGAGGTTGCTGATCGCCAGAATGCCCGTGAGCGGGGTGCGAACCTCGTGCGCAAAGGCCGCCAGCGCGGCCTCGACCGTGTCAGAGGCTGAGACCGCAGACTTGCGCGCGGCGCGCGCCGTCGCCGAAGCGCTGGATACGCGCTTCTTCGCTCGCCGCTTCTTTGTTGGGCGTGTGACGCGCCGTGAACGCTTCGCCGCCATTGATCCCCTTCCGCTGCCGCGCCAGCATGACACGCGATGGCGGCCGGTGTCACGGAGTCGTTTTCAACAACTCCCAGTAGAATTACGGGATTGGTCGATTAGTCGGATAGGCCGACGAGCCGGCGAATTCCCGCTGGCGGGACGCCTTGCTTGCGCAGTTCACGCAAGCCCGCCGCCTTTGTCGACTTCGACAGCTTCTGCCCCGACGCATCCGCGACGAGCCGGTGATGCCGATACACCGGTTGCGGGATACCAAGTAGATGTTGCAACAGGATATGTACGCTGGTCGACCAGAACAGGTCCCTGCCCCGCACCACATCGGTGACGCCCTGCAGGGCATCGTCGATCACGACCGAGAGGTGATAGCTCGTCGGCGTCTCCTTGCGGGCGAGGATGACGTCGCCCCAGGCCTCGGGCTGCGCACTCACCACGCCGGTCTCGCCTTCGGGGCCTTCGCCATGCTCGGTCCAGGTGAAGTGATTCGCACGGGCCAGGACCGCCGCCATATCGAGCCGCAGCGCGTAAGGCGCGCCCTGCCCGATCAGCCGGCTGCGCTCCTCCGCCGGCAGCGATTTCGCGGCGCCCGGATAGAGGGGCGCGCCGTCAGGGTCGCGCGGCCAGGGCGCGCCGGTCTCGCGCGCCGCGATCAGGCGGGCGATTTCCGCGCGGCTCTCAAAACTCGGATAGACCAGGCCCATGGCGGACAATTGTTCGACGGCCTCGCGGTAGCGCGCAAAATGCTCCGATTGCCGCCGCACCGGCATCTCCCAGGAGATCCCAAGCCAGGCGAGGTCCTCGTAAATCGCCGCCTCGAATTCCGGCCGGCACCTTGTGCCGTCGATATCCTCGATCCGCAGCAGGAAACGGCCGCCCGTTTGGCGCGCGAGGTCGAAGTTGAGCAGCGCCGAATAGGCATGGCCGAGATGAAGGTAGCCATTCGGACTGGGGGCAAATCGGAAAACGGGTGGCGGCATTGATCTCTTTCACGGGACATGGTGGTTTTAAGGGGCAATGACCGTTCACCTCAACAGCCAGTCCGACCTCGAAGACGCCGTCCATGCGCTGGTCAGGCAGGATACGCGGCTGAAGCCGATCCTCGAAGTGACGGGCATGCCGGCACTGCGGCAGCGCGAGCCGGGATTCGCCGGGCTGGCGGCGATCGTGTGCGGCCAGCAGCTGTCGACCGCCAGCGCCGGCGCGATCTGGGCGCGGCTCGTGGCGGCGTTCGATCCGTTCGATCACCACGCGGTCGGCAAGGCGCGGACCGATCGTCTCGGGCGGCTGGGGCTGTCGGCCGCCAAGATCAAGACGCTGAAGCATATCGCGCGCGAGCTTGCAGCCGAGCGGCTGAACCTGGAGGTGCTGGCGGAAGAGGACGCGGATGCCGCGCATCATACGCTGACCGCGCTGCCCGGCATCGGCCCGTGGACCGCGGACGTCTATCTCCTGTTCTGCCTCGGCCATGGCGATGCCTGGCCGGCCGGCGATATCGCCATCCAGGAAGCGGTCAAGGTCGGGCTCGGCCTGAAGGAGCGGCCGACGCCGAAGCAGATGACACCATTGGCCGAGCCCTGGCGGCCCTATCGCGGCGCCGCCGCGCATTTGTGGTGGAGCTATTATCGCGTCTTGAAGAAGCGCGAAGGCGTGCTGGCGAGCGAGGCTTGATCTTGTCCCGGACGCGGTGCGGCACGAAGTGACGCGCCGCTGAGCCGGGACCCATCTCACCTTCTGGTTCGACCGCCGCTGGACCCCAGCTCAGCAGCGCATCACTTTCGTGATGCGCTGCGTCCGGGGAACGGAAACTTGCCATCACCCCCGCAGCTTCACCCGATCCTCCCGCGCGGAAGTCGTGACGAAATCGATCACCGCGCGCACCGCGGGCAGATCGACGAGATCGGGATGCGCGAGCAGCCAGAGGTCGGCCACGCTGACGAGCTTTTGCGGCGCGACGCGCACGAGATCGGGGTAGGCGGCGGCGACAAAGCAGGACAGCGTCGATATTCCCAGCCCAGCGCGCGCCGCGGCGAGCATGTCGCCCTGCGACGAGCATCGCATCACCACCTGCCCCTGCCGCGTGATGAAGTCGCTCCAGCGCGCCAGGCGCTCGTTCGACAACCGGTCGGCAAACCCGATGACGCTGTGGCCCCTCCATTCGTCGCGCCGTTCGGGCAGGCGGCGCCGCGCGGCGTAGTCGCGCGAGGCGTAGAAGCCGGTGCCGAGGCGGCCGATCTTGCGCCCGATCAGGTTCTCCTCGCCGCTGTCGACCGGGCGTAACACTACGTCGGCCTCGCGGCGGCGCACGCTGGCCGGATACGGATGGGTGATGACCTCGAGCTGGATATGGTCATGGGCGCGCAGGAACGGGCCGAGCCGCGGCATCAGCCAGTGCGAGGCGAGGGTTGAACCGATCGACAGCTTGACGACGCCCCGCGCCTGCGCGCCGGTGGCGGAGACCGCGGCCTCCGCGCGCAACGCCGCCGCCGACATCGCCTCGACATGCTCGTGAAACTTGCGGCCCTGCGAGGTCAGCGCCAGACCGTCATTGGAACGCGCAAACAGGGGAATGCCGAGCTGGCTCTCCAGCTCGGCGATCTTCCGCCCCACCGTCGGATGGCTGGAACGCAGGCGGCGCGCCGCGGCCGCGAAGCTGCCTGTTTCGGCAACCGCGACGAAGCTCTTGCACAGGTCCCAGTCCATCGGCGCTTCACCCCGCTACAGATTTCAGCCTGTTCATATTTGGATGAACACCCGTTCAATATTGAACAGGGAGCGCCTGCCGTCCAGCTTTATAATGGCGGCCAATATGACTGGCCCGGCCGGCGGCTCCGCCCGCAGTCCGGTGCCCTCAACCAACATCATGATGCGCGCCGGCCCTGACCGCCTTGCGCCGCAAAGGGAGGAACTGAATGCCGTTGCCCGCTTCGCTCGCCGACAAGCTCGAACTGCCCGTGGTCGGATCGCCCCTGTTCATCGTCTCCCGGCCCGAGCTTGTGATCGCCCAGTGCAAGGCCGGGATCGTCGGCTCGTTCCCGGCGCTGAACGCGCGCCCGGTGGAAAAGCTCGACGAATGGCTGACGCGCATCGAGAGCGAGCTCGGCGAATACAAGGCGAAGAATCCGACCAAGAAGGTCGCGCCCTACGCCATCAACCAGATCTGCCATTCCTCCAACGACCGCCTGATGAAGGACATGGAGACCTGCGTCAAACACAAGGTCCCTGTTATCATCACGTCGCTGCGCCCGCCGATCGAAGTCGTCGAGGCCGCGCATTCCTATGGCGGCGTGGTTTTCCATGACGTGATCAACGTCAAGCACGCGCGCAAAGCCGCCGAGCACGGCGTCGACGGGCTGATCCTGGTCTGCGCCGGCGCCGGCGGCCATGCCGGCACGTTGTCGCCGTTCGCGCTGCTGCGCGAGGTCAAGCAATGGTTCAAGGGCACCGTGCTCTTGTCAGGCGCGATCTCCGACGGCTGGGGCATCGCCTCCGCGCTCGCGCTCGGCGCCGACATGGCCTACATGGGCACCCGCTTCATCGCGACCGCCGAAGCCAATGCCGATCCGGCCTACAAGGCCGCGCTGATCGAGCACGCCGCGCACGACATCGTCTATTCCAACCTGTTCACCGGCGTGCACGGCAATTATCTCGGCCCCTCGATCGTCGCCGCCGGCCTCGATCCCGCCAACCTGCCGCAGAGCGACAAGTCGAAGATGAATTTCGGCTCCGGCGGCAACACCAAGGCCAAGGCCTGGCGCGACATCTGGGGCTCCGGGCAAGGCATCGGCCAGATCGCCGACGCACCGCCCGTCGCCGAACTGGTGGAACGGCTCAAGGCCGAGTTCGCGGAAGCCGGCAGCGATTTCCTCCGGCGGGCGAGCGCGTAACTTTTCGCGCACCGCCGACGTCAACGACGAAACAACAAACAACAAACAACACAGAGGGACGAAACCAATGAGGCTGTCACGGGCCATATTGACGATTGCGCTCGCCTCGCTCGGAAGCGCCGCCGCGCTCGCCGAGGGTGAGAAGGATGAAATCCGCATCGGGCAGACGCTGCCCTATAGCGGCCCGGCCTCGGGCTTCGGCATCATCGGCCGGGCGCAAGAGGCCTATTTCGAGAAGATCAATGCGGAAGGCGGCATCAACGGCCGCAAGATCAAGTTCATCAGCCTCGATGACGCCTATTCGCCGCCGAAGACGGTGGAGCAGACGCGCAAGCTGGTTGAGCAGGAGGAAGTCCTCTTGATGTTCGGCTCGCTCGGCACCGCCACCAACAACGCCGTGCACCGCTACCTCAACAACAAGAAGGTGCCGCAGTTGTTCGTCCTGAGCGGCGCGACCAAATGGGCCGACCCGAAGAATTTTCCGTGGACCATGCCCGGCATGGCCGCCTACCAGTCCGAAGGCGTGGTCTATGCCAAGCACATCCTGCAGGCCAAGCCCGACGCCAGGATCGCGATCCTCGCGCAGAACGACGATTTCGGCCGCGACTATGTCGCCGGCTTCAAGCGCGCCCTCGGCGACAAAGCGGCCAGCATGATCGTGTCGGAGGCGAGCTACGAGACGACGGCGCCGACCATCTCATCGCAGCTTGCGACGCTGAAGGCTTCCGGCGCCAACGTGCTGTTCGGCGTCGTGCTCGGCAAGTTCACCGCGCAGATGATCAAGGGCGTCGCCGAGATCAACTGGAAGCCGGACATGCTGTTCGTGCCGACCTCGGCGTCCTCGATCTCGTTCCTGGAGCCGGCCGGGCTCGACAATGCGGTCGGCCTGATCTCGTCCAGCAATGTAAAGGACACGCTGGATGCGCAATGGGCCAGCGACGAGGGGGTGAAGGAATATTTCGCTTTCATGAAGCGGTATCTGCCCAATGCAGATTTGAGCAATTCGAACTACGCTGCCGGCTACCACTACGCGAACCTGATGGTGAAGGTGCTGACCGCCTGCAAGGATGACTTCAGCCGCGCCAACATCATGAAGCAGGCGGCATCGCTACGTGAGGTGCCGCTGCCGCTACTACTGCCGGGCATCACGGTTACGACCGATTCGGAGGATTACCTGCCGTTCCAGCAATTGCGGCTGCGCCGCTTCGACGGCCGGAGTTGGGTCGGCTTCGGCGAGATTCTGGACGACCGCTAGTTGCGGACTTAAGGAGGACGAGTTGACATCGATCATCGGCGGCGACCGCCAGATCAGCTATCCCGAAATTCATGCCCGCATCGCGCGGGCGGCTTCCGGCTTCACGGCGCTTGGCGTCGGTGGCGCAATGCCGGTCGGCATGATGCTGCGCAACGATTTTGCGTTCTTCGAGGTCTCGGCCGGCGCCGCGGCGCTGGGCAGTCCGGTAGTGCCGATCAACTGGCACCTGAAAGTCGAGGAAGTCGCCTATATTCTTGCAGACAGCGGCGCGAAGATTTTGGTCTGCCATGCCGACCTGCTGCCGCAGATTCAGGACGGCCTGCCCGCCGATATCAGGCTTCTGGTGGTGACGACGCCGCCGGAAATCGCTGCCGCGTTCAACGTGCCCGCGGCGCTGACGCAGGTGCCTGAGGGCATGACCGATTGGGACCGCTGGCGCGACACCCATGCTCCCCTGGCCGCACCTCCGATCGGCAGCGCGCCAATGTTCTATACGTCAGGCACCACAGGCGCGCCGAAGGGCGTGCGCCGCAAGCCGATGACAGGGGAACAGCAGGCGGCCGCGGCCCGCGTCGGCGGCATCGCCTATGGCGTCAAGCCGAACGAGGACCAGGTCATCCTGATGAACGGGCCGATGTATCACTCGGCGCCGAATTCCTACGGCATGGTGGCGTTCCGCAGCGGCTGCACAATCGTGCTGGAGCCCCGCTTCGACCCCGAAGACATGCTGCAGCTCATCGAACGCCACCGCGTCACCCACATGCACATGGTGCCGACGATGTTCGTGCGTCTGCTGAGGCTGCCTGACGAGATCAAGCAGCGCTACGACCTGTCGTCGCTGCGCTTCATCGTGCACGGCGCGGCCTCCTGTCCCCCGGAGGTCAAGCGCGCCATGATCTGTTGGTGGGGACCCGTCATCAACGAATATTTCGGCTCGACCGAAACCGGCATTCCGGTCTGGCACTCGGCCGAGGAGGCGCTGGCGAAACCCGGCACCGTCGGCCGCGCTATCGAAGGCGGCGTCGTGAAAATCTTCCGCCCGGACGGTTCGCTGTGCGAGGTCGGCGAGCCCGGTGAGATCTTCATGCGGCAGATGTCGGTGCCGGACTTCGACTATCACGGCAAGGCCGAGGCCCGCGCGGAAGCCGGCCGCGACGGCCTCGTCAGCGTCGGCGACGTCGGCTATCTCGACAGCGACGGCTACCTGTTCCTGTGCGACCGCAAGCGCGACATGGTGATCTCGGGCGGCGTCAACATCTATCCGGCAGAGATCGAGAACGCGCTGATCGGCATGGACGGCGTGCGCGACTGCGCGGTGTTCGGCGTGCCCGACGATGAGTTCGGCGAGCGGCTGTTCGCCTGCATCGAGCCGGAAGCGGGTGTCACGCTGGCGCCGGCCGCGGTGCAGAAGTTTCTGCGCGGCAAGCTGGCGAACTTCAAGGTGCCGAAGGACATCCAGTTCATGGACGCGATGCCGCGCGAAGCCACCGGCAAGATCTTCAAGCGCAAGCTGCGGGATCTGTTTGCCGAGGGCAAACTGCGCGCGATTGGTTAAAGTTCGTCATTCCGGGGCGCGTCGCAGACGCGAACCCGGAATCTCGAGGTTCCGGGTTCGACGCTTACGCGTCGCCCCGGAACGACGGTAAATGAGACACGAATCCAAACACCGTTTTAAACATCATGGCTGTTGCAAAACGGTCATCGGACGGCGCAAAGATTGCTGCGTGTGAAACGCAGGGATCAAAGCCATGCAAGCCACCGACTTCATCGTCGCCCGCAATGACCTGCAGCAATGCAAGGTGATCGAGACGCAATTGCCCGATGCCGCCGCGCTGCCCGACGAGGCGCTGCTGGTAAAGGTCACGCGTTTCGCTTTCACCGCCAACAATATCACTTACGCTGTTCTCGGCGACCATCTGAAGTATTGGCAGCTCTTTCCGGCCCCCGACGGTTTCGGTAACGTTCCGGTATGGGGCCTTGGCGAAGTGATCGCCTCGAAGCATCCCGGCATAGCCGCCGGCGAAACCTTGTTCGGCTATTTCCCGATGGCAACGCATCTCGTCATCGAGGCCGCCGACGTCAACAAGCGCGGCTTGCGCGATGCCGCGGCGCACCGGCAGGGGGTGTCACCGGTCTATAACGCCTATACCCGGGTCAGCGGCGATCCGGCATTTGCCGATAAGCAGGGCGACTATCAGGCGCTGCTGCGGCCGCTGTTCGCGCTTTCGTTCATCGCCGATGACTTTCTCGCCGAGAACGAATTCTTTGGCGCGAAGCGCGTGCTGCTGTCCTCGGCTTCCAGCAAGACCGCCTATGGCCTCGCGCATCTCGTACACGCGCGGGGCATCGAGACGATCGGCCTGACGTCTGCCGGCAACGCCAGCTTCGTCAAATCGCTCGGCTGCTACGACGAAGTCGTGATCTATGATGACGTGAACTCGCTGCCGGAAGACCAGCCCGTGGCCTATGTCGACATGGCCGGCAACAGCCCGCTACGCGCGACGCTGCACCAACACTTCAGCGAGCAGATGAAATACAGCGGAATCATCGGGCTCACCCATCGCAAGTCGTCGCCCGGTGAGGCGGCGCAGGCGCTGCCGGGCGGGGGCGCCAAGCCACAATTCTTCTTCGCGCCGGACCACATCCGCAAGCGCGCCAAGGAATGGGGACCGGGCGGCTTCGATATGCGGTTTGGCGCCGCATGGGCCGGCCTTGTCCCGAAGCTGGACCACTGGATGAAGGTGAGCGAGCACCGCGGGCCTGCGGCGGTTCAGCGCGCCTATCTCGACACGCTGAACGGCCGCGTTCCGCCGGATCAGGGACTTATCCTGTCGTTATCGGAATAGGCGGCATCGCCTCACGCCCTTTCTGCGCCGTCCCGAATGGGTATAGGCTTCGATCACGGGAAACGCCGCGCAGACGGCCAGTGATGGGAAGCGCCCATGCTCGACAGGACGGACGACAGTTCGGTTGCCGCGGACACTTGGCTTGCCCAGTTCGAGGAGGCGCTGGCAAGGGCGGATGACGCGCTGCTGCATCAGCTGTTCCATCCCGACAGCTACTGGCGCGACGTGCTGGCGCTGAGCTGGAATCTCCAGACGCTCAATGGCCGGGAGGCCATCCTGAAGACGCTGCCGCCGCTGGCTCGCGAGATGACGCCCAGCAGCTTTGCCATCGCCCCCGGCCGCGCCGCCCCGCGCAAGGTGATGCGCGCCGGTACCAATGCGATCGAGGCCATCTTCAATTTCGAGACCAAGGTCGGTCGCGGCAACGGCATCATCCGCCTCATCCCGGACGAAGACGACGGCAATCGCCTGAAGGCCTGGACGCTGCTGACCGAGCTCGTCGAACTCAAGGGTTTTGAGGAACAGCTCGGCGTCAATCGGCCGCGCGGCAACGCCTATTCACGCGATTTTCGTGGGCCGAACTGGCTCGACCTGCGCAAGGCTTCGGCCGAATATGCCGACCGCGATCCGGCCGTCCTCGTCATCGGCGGCGGTCAATCCGGACTTTCGATCGCCGCGCGGTTGAAGCAACTCAACGTTGACACGCTAATCGTCGACCGCGAAAAGCGCATCGGCGACAATTGGCGCAAGCGTTACCATGCGCTGACGCTGCACAACCAGGTGCAGGTCAATCACCTGCCCTATCTTCACTTCCCGCCGAATTGGCCGACCTATATTCCAAAGGACAAGCTCGCCAACTGGTTCGAGACCTATGTCGAGGCCATGGAGCTGAACTTCTGGACCGAGACCGAGTTCGAGGGCGGCAGCTACGACGAGAAGGAAGGCCGCTGGACAGTAACGCTGCGCCGCGCCGGCGAGGAAAAGCGCATGCATCCGCGCCATGTGGTGCTGGCGACCGGCGTTAGCGGCATTCCGAACGTGCCCGAAATTCCCGGCTTGAAAAACTTCGCCGGCAAGGTGCTGCATTCCAGCCGGTATGACGACGGCGAGAACTGGAAGGGCAAGCGCGCCATCGTGATCGGCACCGGCAACAGCGGCCATGACATCGCGCAGGACCTCTATTCCAGCGGCGCCGACGTCACGCTGTTCCAGCGCTCGTCAACGCTGGTCGTCAGCATCGAGCCGTCGGCGCAGCTGGTCTACGCGCCCTACAATGAAGGCACGCTGGAAGATAACGACCTGATCGCGGTCTCGATGCCGCTGAAGCTGGCGCGCAGGAGCCATGCACTGACGGCGGAAAAGTCCAAGACGCTGGACCAGGAATTGCTCGATGGCCTCGAGCGCGTCGGCTTCAAGCTCGATTTCGGCGAGGACAATACCGGCTGGCAGTTCAAATATCTCACCCGTGGCGGCGGCTACTATTTCAACGTCGGCTGCTCCGATTTGATCGTCAAGGGCGACATCGCGCTGAAGCAATTTTCCGATCTCGATACGTTCACCGCCGACGGCGCCAGGATGAAGGACGGCGAGACCGTCAAGGCCGACCTCGTGGTGCTGGCGACCGGCTATCGACGCCAGGAGGAACTGGTGCGAAAGCTGTTCGGCGAGACGGTGGAGAAACGCGTCGGCACGATCTGGGGCTTTGGCGAGGCGCAGGAGCTGCGCAACATGTACACCCGCACGGGGCAGCCCGGCCTCTGGCTGATCGCCGGCGGCCTCGCGCAGTGCCGCATCGGCTCAAAACATCTGGCGCTGCAGATCAAGGCAATCGAGGAAGGCCTGCTGCCACGCTGACGCTCACCATTCGCCGTGATCGAGGATTTGCCTGATAAGGAAGGTTTCCGCCCGGCGCCAGGCGGCATCGTTGTCGCCGCGGAAGCTGATGTAGCGATCGAACACGATTTTCCGCGCGTTCACGTCGATGACGTCGAATTTTGCCTGCTGGACCAGCGTGCTCATCTTGTGAAAGCGGCCAATCAATAGATGGGTGGCGCCCGCCTCCCTTGCCTTCGCTAGCAGTTGGCTGTCATTGATCTCGCCCACCGAGCAGGCGTTTGGCGGACATTCAAGCGCTGCATTCGCAATCTTTCCGCTCGCTGCCAGATCGCTGCGCAATGCGGCTTCGAATTCACGCAACCGCCGGCGATGGTCGGCGCTTTGATCGATCACCTCACCCGAGGTATCGACATAGTGGATTTCGGCAACGGCGAGCACGGGCGTCGCCGCCTGCGCCCAGCCTTGCCGGACAGAACAGGCGCAGACAACAGCGGCAGCGGTCAAGGCCAGGCCCAACATCCGTAGTTTCATCGGCTTTCCCATCGCAATTGGTTCCTTTTCGGCGATGCACGTCACTGCTCGAGCAGCCGGCGTTCGATCAGCCAGCGCGCGCCGCGGCTCCAGGCCACGTTGGCGCCCATGCGCAGGTCGGTCTGCTTGACATCCACCAGCGCGCCGGACCGAGCGTCGCGTATCTTGTACGTGACAGCGTATTCCGTCCGGGTGATACGACTGACGATGGCGACCATCGACTGATCGGCGCCGAGCGCCGCGGCAATCTTGGCGTCGCACCCATCACACTCGCGCAACTTGCCGGCCTTCGCTGCCGGCTCGGTCGCGGCGCTGACATCGACGAGCTGGTAGCGGGCAGATTCTGCGATCAGCCGTCGCGCCTCTACCGTCGCAAGCCGCAACTGCTCGCGGTCGATCTCATCAGGCGCGACATAGGCCGCCCCGGCGCTGAAATCCTCAAGCTCAAATGGAAAGACGGCGATCTTGACCCGGGCCGGCACGGCCGTTTCGGCGCTCGAGGCCCCGATCGGTCCGGTCAGCAGCATTGCCGGACCAAGGAGGAAGGCGATGTAGCGCATGAGAGCCTCCTGGAACCAAAGACGTCGCTTTACCAGACCATGTCGCCCGATCCGCCGCCGCCCTGATACGGCAGCCATCCCGCGATCGGCCGGGTGAAATACCCGATCTTGCCTCGCCCGCTTTCTTCCCGGTGAAATTTGCTCCTATAGTGATGGCATCGGGAGGACGCTTGCGACAGGCAACCCACGCCATGACGAACCCTGTGCGCGCCGTCGATTTGAAGCTGCGGCTGACGCTGCGCGTTGCGGCCGTGGCGGCGGTTTGCTTTGTCGCCGTGGCGGCCTATGCCTTGTTCGACAGCGACAGGAGCGCCAGGGCCAAGGCGAGCCGCATTGCCGAAATCGTCGCCAGGGACCTTTCGCTGCAGCAATCGCAGGCGCGCTGGCTCTCGGTCTCCACCAGCGCAACGCCGGATCTGCAGCGCGTCGCGGCGTTGATGGAGCCGGGCCTGTGCATCGCCTACCGCGACAATTCCGGCGCCTTTCTCCAGGGGGTGTGCAGCGGCGCTCCCGCCGACGACATCTCCGCGCCCGAAAGTTTCGCATCGATCTATCGCGCCATCCTCCGCCCGGGCGAACCGGTCTCGATGCCCGTCCTTGTCGACGGAACGGCCCGCGGCGTTGCGGTCGCGACCTTCGACGCGGCGGCGCAGATTGGCCGGAGCTGGCGCGAGGTGAGCCGTCTGCTCGCCATCATGGCCTTCGCGCTGGTGGGGCTTTGCATCGCCGTCTATGCCGCGCTGGCGCGCGCGCTGCGGCCGACGCAGGCGATCGAGGCAGGGCTGCAACGGCTGGCGGCGAACGATCTTTCCGCGCGCCTGCCCCGTTTCGACCTCGCGGAATTGTCGGCGATATCAGACGTCTTCAACACGCTGGCGCAACGGCTGCAGGCGACCCTCGCCGAGCGCAGCGCCTTGACGCGAAAGCTGGTCGAGGTGCAGGACGAGGAGCGGCAGCGCCTTGCACGCGAACTGCATGACGAGTTCGGCCAGTCGCTCACCGCCATCGCGGCGCAGGCTGCCTCCGCCGCCCATACGGCGGAACGCGAATGTCCGCCGCTGCTGGAAGAATGCCGCGGCATCTCGCGCACGACCGCGGGGCTGATGGAGACACTGCGCGGCGCGCTGGTGCGACTGCGCCCCCCCGATATCGACGAGCTCGGCCTTGCCCTCAGCCTGCAAAGCCTGGTCGCGAGTTGGAACGGCTACGGCAAAGGCCGCACCCGCTTCGACATTACTGTCATCGGTGAAATCGACGATCTGCCGCCTGCGATCTGCGCCAATCTCTACCGCGTCGCACAGGAGGCGATCACCAATGCAGCCAAGCACGCGCAGGCCAGTTGCGTGCAACTGCATATCGAGGCCAAGGCAACCGACATCGTTCTGACGGTCGAGGATGACGGCAAGGCTGGCAGCAACCCTGAACCGAAAACTGGCATGGGACTGCTCGGTATGCAGGAGCGGGTGATCTCGCTCGGCGGCACGCTGCGCTTCGAACCGCGGCCAACGGGAGGCACGCGGCTTGTCGTCAACATCCCCCATGCTGGAGCAGCGCCTTGAAAAGCGCCTGCAGCCACACCCGCGTGATGCTGGTGGACGACCACGCCATCGTGCGCGAAGGTTACCGCTCGCTGTTGCAGAAGCAGGATAATTTGCGGGTCGTCGCCGAGGCCGACAGCGGCGCGGAGGCCTATCGCATCTACAAGGAGGCCGGTCCCGATCTCGTGATCATGGACGTCGCGATGCCGGGCATTGGCGGCGTCGAAGCCATCCGGCGCATCCGGCAATGGGACAAGGCCGCGCGCATCCTCGTCTTCTCGATGCACCAGAGCGCCGCCTACGCAATCCAGGCGATCAAGGCCGGCGCCCGCGGCTTCGTCACCAAGAGCAGCCCACCCGATGCGCTATTGCGCGCGATCGCCGAGGTGATGGCGGGACGCATCGCCCTCAGTCCCGACATCGACCATGAACTCGCCATCAGCCGGCTCGCCGACGAGCCGTCGGCCGTGGAGGCGCTGAGCCCGCGGGAGTTCGAGATCCTGCGCATGCTGCTGGCCGAGAAGTCGGTCGAGGAGATCGCCGATACGCTGCACATCAGCGTCAAGACCGCGGCCAACACCCGCTATCAGATCCGCGCCAAGCTCGGCGTCGCCTCCGACATCGAGCTGGTGCGCCTGGCGCTGCGCCAGCGGATCATCGCGGTAGAGGACATGGAAGGTTAGGCTGGAAGAAACGTGCCATGCGCAAATCCCCCTCGTGCTTCCTGCAGGTCTCTGCAACACTCCCGGCCAACAAATACGAATTGGGGAGAAGCGCATGCCAACCATCCTGGGCTCGGGCGAGCACCGTTACCGTGTCGTCGAAAACTGGGCGAAGCTGCCGGACGGCTGGCGCCTGACCGACGTCGCCTCCGTGGCCGTCGACAGCAAGGACCGCATCTACGTCTTCAACCGCGGCGATCATCCGATGGTGGTGCTGGACCGCGGCGGCAATTTCATCCGGAGCTGGGGCGAAGGCCTGTTCAACCGCGCGCACGGTTTGCACATCGACGCCGACGACAATCTCTATTGCACCGACGACGGCGACCACACCGTGCGCAAATGCACCGTTGACGGCAAGGTGCTGCTGACGATCGGCATTCCCAACAAGCCGGCGCCGTTCATGAGCGGCGAGCCGTTTCACCGCTGCACCCACACCGCGCTGTCGCCGCAGGGCGAGATCTACGTCTCCGACGGCTACGGCAACGCCTGCGTTCACAAATATTCACCCGATGGAAAGCTGCTGAAGACCTGGGGCGAGCCCGGCACCGATCCCGGCCAGTTCAACATCGTGCACAACATCGCGACCGACGCCGACGGCTGGGTCTATGTCGCCGACCGCGAGAACCACCGTGTGCAGGTGTTCGACGGCAACGGAAAATATGAGACGCAGTGGAATTTCCTGCACCGGCCCTGCGCGCTGTGCTGCTGCGGCGGCAAGGCGCCGACCTTCATCGTCGGCGAGCTCGGCCCCGGCATGGCCGTCAACCGCAAGGTGCCCAATCTCGGCCCGCGGCTTTCGATCGTCGACGCAAAAGGCAAACGCATCGCCCGCCTTGGTGGCGAGAACGGCCCGGGACTCGAAGCCGGCAAATTCCTCGCGCCCCACGGCATCGCGCTGGATTCCAGGGGCGACATCTACATCGGCGAAGTCGGCGTCACCGACTGGAAGACCAGCTTCCCGGATACGCCGATGCCGCCGGAAGTCGGGATCAGCCGCTGCCTGCAGAAGCTGGAGAAGATGTAGGCCGGCAACGTCAGCCCTGCCCACTGAACAGGCGGTGCTCGCGGGCAAGGCCGTCGCCGACGAGATCGAAGAACGCACGGACCCGGGCGGTCCGTTTCAGATCGGTGTGAGTCACGATCCACAATTCACCGGCCAGATCCGGCACCGGATCCGGCAGCACACGGACAAGGCCGGACTCTTCGTCGCCGAGATAGCAGGGCAGCAGCGCGAGACCGATGCCGGCCTTGGCGGCGGTGAACTGATTGACGAGGCTGTTGGTCCGGTAGACGAAGGCATCATCCGGCACGGTGCGATTGAGCCAGTTCGCAGCCATGATGCCGGCGGCGGTATCCTCCCATCCGATCACGCCATGGCGACCGAGATGTTCGACCGACGACACGGTTTCGCCTCGCTCGCCGAGATAGCCGACGGCGCCATAGATGGCCCATGCGACATCCGCGAGCTTGCGGCCCCAGAGATCGCCCTCCTTCGGCCGCATCGGGCGCAGCGCGACATCCGCCTCGCGCCGCGACAGGCTGAGCACGCGGTTGTCGATAACGAGTTCGACAACGATGCCGGGATGGGTTTGCCGGAATTTTGCGAGACGGCCGGTCAGCTTGCGATAGGCGAGCGTTTCCGAGGAAGTGACGCGCAAGCGTCCGGAGAGACGATGGTCGCGCCCTGCAATGTCGCGGTCGATCGCGAGCGCCTCCTCCTCCATGCGCTCCGCCGCAGCCGCCATGCGCTCGCCCGCCGGCGTCGCCTGATAGGCACCGCCGGGCAGCCGTTCGAACAGGCGAACCCCGAGCCGCGCCTCCAGGGCATTCAGACGCCGGAACGCCGTCGAATGGTCGATATCGAGCGCCTTGGCGGCGCCGGTGAGGCTGTTTGCCCGATGCACCGCCAATACGAGTTGGAGCTCGTTCCAGTCTTCCATGGCCGCTGAACTATGGCGCGCTTGCAGTTTCGCAAGTGACGCTGGCGCAATTCCAACGTGCTTTCCGCATCGCCAGACACTACCTGCCCCGTCAGGATGACGTGAGAAACACCGATGAGGCTTCGACCCGAAGCACATCTCGTCATCGCAACGATTGATCTTCAACATGGGAGTTCGAAACATGGGTGCACCATCCCCGGAACTTTGCAATCTTTGGCTGGCCCGCGCCTTCAATGCGCAGGATGTTGACGCCGCGGCGGCGATGTATCACCCCGAGGCCTCCATCGTTCAGGTCGACGAGGTCCATGGCGGCAGCACGGTGGCACGCGGCGCCGACGGCATCCGCAAGACGATGGCGGCCTATGTCGGACTGAAGCCACATATGGATGTCGTAACGCATCATACGACCGTCTCTGGCGATTTCGCGATGACGCGGTCGCAGTGGCTGATCAAAGGCACCGACGCGCGCGGCAATCCGACCGAGGTGCATCACCACGGCATGGAGGTTCATCGCCGGTTGCCCGACGGCACCTGGGTGTTTTTCATGGATCATCCCTTTGGCGCCGATCCGAGTTGGGCGGTCGACACCCCGCCGCATACCGAATAACAGTTTGCCTGCACGACCCGGAGAATTGCCAATGCAGGAACTAGCATCGCTCGCCAGTATCGTCGCCGCACTCAGCATCGGGGTAATCAGCCCCGGCCCCAGCTTTGTGATGGTGGCCCGCGTGGCCGTCGCATCAAGCAGGCTCCGGGGGCTTGCCACGGCGCTGGGCATGGGCGCCGGCGGCGCCCTGTTCGGCGCGGCGGCGCTGCTCGGGCTGCAGAGCGTCCTTCTGGCCGTGCCGGCGCTCTATGCCGCCCTCAGGGTGCTTGGAGGCCTCTATCTTTGCTACCTTGGTTTTCTGATCTTCCGATCTGCGCGGCAACCTCTTGCGATGGTCGAAGCCGGCGGCGAGGCCGGCTCGCGGCCCTTCCGCGCGTTCTGGCTTGGCTTCACCACGCAGGTGAGCAACCCGAAGGCGGCGATCGTCTATGCCAGCGTGTTCGCTGCCCTGCTCCCGGCTTCGTTTTCAACGGGATTCGCCGCCGCGCTGCTGGCGGCGGTGTTTTGCGTAGAAGCCGCCTGGTACGCGCTGGTCGCCTTTCTGTTCTCCTCGGCCGGGCCGCAACGGGCCTATCTATCGTACAAGTCCTGGGTCGATCGCACGGCCGGCGCGGTCATGTTCGGCCTCGGCCTGAAGCTCGTAACGAGCGCCGCCAAACCGTAGACGCCGCCGCGCAATAATGCCGGCTCTGACCGCCTGTGGCGCCCTATCACGAGGGATTGACCGCGAATCGCGATCTTGGCGAGCCGCGGAACCAGAGCGTTTTTCAGGGCTATACCGGCCGAACACGCGTTCCCGCTGCTGGATAAGCCCCGGAACGCTCTTCACAATCCCGTCACGCTGCCTGTAGTATGCAGGGCGCATGCTGCTTCGCAGCTAACATGGGGGTCAGGAGCGTTACTTGAACGCACATGTCTCGCAGGGCGGTTGGCCGGTATTGGTGCTGAACGCGGACTTCCGGCCGCTGAGCTACTACCCGCTGTCTCTCTGGTCGTGGCAGGACGCGATCAAGGCGGTGTTTCTCGATCGCGTCAACATCGTCGAGCATTACGATCGGGCGGTTCACAGCCCGAGTTTCGAAATGCAGCTTCCGAGCGTGGTGTCGCTCAAATCCTTCGTTAAGCCGACCACGCACCCCGCCTTCACCCGCTTCAACGTCTTCCTGCGCGACCGCTTCGTCTGCCAGTATTGCCACGCGCATGACGACCTCACCTTCGATCACATCATCCCGCGCAGCAAGGGCGGCCAGACCACGTGGGAAAATGTCGTCGCCGCCTGCTCGCCATGCAATCTGAGGAAGGGCAACCTGACACCGCAGCAGGCGAAGATGTTTCCGCGCCAGGCGCCGTATGCGCCGACGGTGCATCAGCTGCACCGCAACGGCCGGCTGTTTCCGCCGAACTATCTGCACGATAGCTGGCTCGATTATTTGTACTGGGACACCGAGCTCGATCCGTAAGTCTCGGCCGACTCTGCTTGAGCCTGCATCTTCTGCATCTGCATCTACGCGCCTTGTGGCGCCGTCGAAGTGCCGACAAACTCTACGACAGATTTATTGGTGCCGCTGGGCGACGCGCCTCCGCTTCATCTGCGTGCGAGCGAACACACGCTACCCAAGGTGCTCTTCACTCTGTCCGCCAATTCTGCCACGATGGTTTCGAGGTGCCGCCTCGTCAAAACAAGAGCGCATCAACGCCCGAACGGAAACGTCCCATGCTGATTCCCATCGCCGACGTGCCGCGTTGGTATGCCGAACGGAAACCCAAGGACACCATCGCGGTCAGTCACGGCTCCGATGCCATCACCTGGGAACAGCTCGAGCGCAACGCCAACCGACGCGCCCGCGCCTTTGCCGCCAAGGGCGTCAAGCCGGGCGATTTCGTCGCCATCGGACTTCCCAACAGCAATGTGTTCTTCGAAACCACCTTTGCGGTATGGAAATGCGGCGCGACGCCGACCTCGCTGACCTGGCAGCTGCCGCGCGGCGAGGCCGCTGCCGTGCTCGACATTCTGAGGCCCTCGCTGGTGGTCGGCGGCCAGGCGGACTGGAATGCGCCGAATTCGCTGCCGGCCGATTTCGAGCCCGAAGGTTTTTCCGACGCGCCGGTCGACAATCCGGTGGCGCGCTACTGGAAGGCCATGACCAGCGGTGGCTCGACCGGCCGGCCGAAGGTGATCCTCGATCACATGCCTGCGGTGGTGGAGACGACATTTCCCTCCCCGCTCGGCATTCCGCAGGACGCTTCGCTGCTCAATCCGGGGCCGCTCTATCACAATGCGCCGTTCATCGTGTCGCATACCGCGCTGTTCAACGGCGGCCGCGTCACCGGCCTCGTCAAATTCGATGCCGAGGAGACGCTGCGGCTGATCGAGAAGAACCGGGTGCAATGGGTCAATTTTGTACCCACCATGATGCACCGCATCTGGGCGCTGCCGGACGAGGTGCGCAACGCTTACGACCTGTCGAGCCTGCAGATCGTGTTTCACATGGCCGCGCCGATGCCGCCATGGCTGAAGGAGAAATGGATCGAGTGGTTGGGCCCGGAGCGGATCTACGAGCTCTATGGCGGCACCGAGCGGCAGGGCGCCACCATCATTTCCGGCACCGAATGGCTGACGCACAAGGGCTCGGTCGGCAAGATCGGTGAGACCTGTCGTCTTCGGATCATCGGCGAGGACGGCAACGACGTCGCGCCCGGCGAGACCGGCGAGATCTACTTCCTGCCCAATGACGGCGCCGGCTCGACCTATCACTATCTCGGCGCCGAGCCGAAACGCCGCGCCGACGGCTGGGAATCGCTCGGCGATATCGGCCGGCTCGATGCGGAAGGTTATCTCTATCTCGGCGACCGGCTCGCCGACATGGTGCTGCGCGGCGGCGCCAACATCTATCCGGCCGAGGTCGAGGCTGCGGTGACAGAACATCCCGACGTGCGCTCTTGTGTCGTCGTCGGCCTGCCCGATGCGGAATTCGGCCAGCGCGTGCACGCCATCATCGAACTGGATGGGAACACCGATGCACAGGCCGTCGCCGACGGCATGGGAGCGTTCCTGGCCGACCGGCTCAGCCGCTACAAGCACCCCGAGAGTTTCGAGGCCGTCCGTGCCGGCCTGCGCGACGATTCCGGCAAGGTTCGCCGCACTTTGCTCCGCGACGAACGCGCCGGCTGGATGAAGGAGAACCGCGATTTCCGGATCATCCCGGCCCGGGCGCCGGCCAGGGCGGATTGATGCCGGATTGAAGGCGGGAGCCGGCTCCCGGTATCAGCGAGGTTTTATCAGCACACATCCATCGGTAGGATGCCCTCGATCGGCGTACCGATTGGCGACCGACCGCATGGGGCCTGCAATGTCATTCCGCAAGGACAACAGCGACTACGAGGCCTGGCTGGCCGAGCAGTGCGACGTCGTCAAGAAAGACATCGCCTACAAACACCACCGCATGAAGAAGAGTCCCTTCATCTTCTTGCGGGCGACCTATTTCCGCTGGGCCAGAAAAATTGGCGACTGGTGTCCGGAACTGATGGATGCGCCGAAACTGCTTTCGATCGGCGATCTGCACCTGGAGAATTTCGGAACCTGGCGCGACGCCGACGGGCGTCTGGTCTGGGGCGTCAACGACTTCGATGAAGCCGCCGTAATGCCCTACGTGCTCGACCTGGTCCGGCTGGTGACCAGCATTCAGCTTGCGCCGCATCCGGCCGTCGACCCCCGACGCGCCGCCAAGGCCGTGCTCAGGGGCTATCGCGAGGGCCTCGAAGAGCCGCAGCCGGCGCTGTTGTTCGAAGGCCAAACCTGGCTGCGGCCCTACGCCGAGCCTGCAGAAGACAGACTCCAGAAATTCTGGAACGAAGTTGCGGACTACCCGCAATATCAGCCGCCATCCAGGGTCGCCAAAGCGCTGATTGAAAATCTGCCCGATGGCGTCGAAAAAAAGAACGTTCGTCTGTGCAGCGTGCCCTACAAGGGTGGCGGCAGCTTGGGCCGGCCGCGTTATGCAGCGGTCGGCCACTGGCGCGGCGGCCAGGTCATACGCGAAGCCAAGGCGCTGGTGCCCTCGGCGTGGACATGGGCCAGCGGCGAAAAATCCGGGAATTCGAATTTCCTTGAATTGGCGAACGGCCGCTATCGCGCGCCGGATCCGTTTCTCCAGGTGCGCCATGGCTTCGTCTTTCGACGTGTTGCCGCCGATTCCCACAAGATTGAGCTGGGCGCTGACGCCGGGAAAAAATTGCAGCTCAATCTGCTTGCGGCGATGGGCTTTGACATCGCCTCGGTCCATGCGGCGGGCTTAGCGCCGATCAAGGCGCTGCGGGCCGACCTTGAGAGGCGCCCGCGCGGTTGGTTGAACGCTGCTGCCGAGGTCGCGGCTGACAACGTCAAGCGCGATTATCGGGAATGGCGGAACTGATGCCGCTTCCAGCGGCGCGTCAACGGTAACCCCGGCGTTCAATCTGCGATCTCGATCCGCGGCCGCTTCGCTGATATAATCCGACAGAATAATCGCTGACAGGACCGTGATCTATTCGGGTCGCGCGGCGTTGGTGGTGGACGCGCAGACGTTTGGGAGACCCCTTCATGGCATCTTTGACCGAATGGAGAGTGCCGCCCGCCAACCAGCCTCGGCCGGGCGACTACGCCTTCGATCTCGACAGAACCCTGTCGTCGGTGGTCGGCCTGCATTCGATCATTCCGCCCGACGCCCACAGCGCGGAAACGCTCGGCACCGAACGTGCCGGCAATGGCGTCGTCATCGATCATGGGCTGGTGCTGACGATCGGCTATCTGATCACCGAAGCCGAAGCGGTCTGGCTGCATCGGGGCGACGGCCGCGTGGTGGAAGGCCACGCGCTCGGCTTCGATTTCGAATCCGGCTTCGGGCTGGTGCAGGCGCTCGGCGACTTAGACCTCGATCCACTGCCGCTCGGCTCTTCGGCCACGGCGGCGGTCGGCGACCGCGTGGTGGTCGGCGGCGCCGGCGGACGCACCCGCTCGGTCGCCAGCCAGATCGCGGCCAAGCAGGAATTCGCCGGCTATTGGGAATACCTGCTGGACGAGGCGATCTTCACCCATCCCGCGCATCCCAACTGGGGCGGCACCGGGCTGATCTCGAACCGTGGCGAACTGATCGGCATCGGCTCGCTACAGCTCGAACGCGAACGCGAAGGCAAGGCCGAGCACGTCAACATGATCGTGCCGGTCGATCTCCTGAAGCCCGTGCTCGACGACATCAGGAAATTCGGCCGCGTCAACAAGCCGGCGCGGCCCTGGCTCGGCATGTACACCACCGAAATCGACAACCGCGTCGTGGTCGTCGGCATTGCCGGCAAGGGGCCGGCCGCACGGGCTGAATTGAAGACCGGCGACGTCATCCTCGCCGTCAACGGCGACAAGGTGACGAGCCAGACCGGCTTCTATCGCAAGCTCTGGTCGCTTGGGAATGCCGGTGTCGACGTGCCGCTCACAGTCTATCATGAGGGCCTCACCTTCGATGTCGTGCTGGCCTCGATCGACCGCGCCAAGCTGCTGAAGGCGCCGAGGCTGCATTAAATTAATAAGGCTGCATTGATAAGGCTGCATCGACCTGAGGCGTTATTGAACGTAGAGAGTATCCAATGAGCGAGGCCGTGGTGGACGACATCGTGGCCGTGTTGCCGCCGCTGCTGCAATCACTGGAGGCGCTCGGCTTCGTCGCGCGCTACCTCAATCCGCCGGATTTCGACCGTGTGATGCAGGCCGCCGGCCAGCCGGACGAAGCGTTGCGCGCGGTCCGGCCGCGGCTCGCGCAGTGGCCCGAAAAATTCGCCGACATCAAGATGGCGCTAGAGGCAGCGAGCGACGCGGCGCTGACCGCGTTCGCAGGGCTACGCCTCGTCCAGAACGGCAATGGCGATTTCGTCAGCCTGTTCCGCGCGCTGCGTTACGCGCCGCGCGCGCAGGAGGCGCTGTATGCGCTGGCGCCGAGACTGCCGCCGGTGAACGAGTTCTTTGTCGATCCGGCGCTGCGCACCGACGCCGATCTCGCAGCGAGGCTGGCGGCGCCGGCAGCCGAAAACACCGGCATCTTCCATGAGCGCAACGAGCCCGGCAGCCGCGGCGGCTTTTCGCTCTACGTGCCGGAATATTATACGCGCGAGCGCGCATGGCCGCTGGTGATGGCGCTGCACGGCGGCAGCGGCAACGGCCGCGGCTTCCTGTGGAGCTGGCTGCGCGACGCCCGCAGCCGCGGCGCGATCCTGGTCGCGCCGACCGCCACCGGTTCGACCTGGGCATTGATGGGCGACGACACCGATACGCCGAACCTGATCCAAATCCTGGAATCGGTGCGCGCCCGCTGGAATGTCGATCTCGAACGAATGCTGCTCACCGGCATGAGCGACGGCGGAACGTTCTGCTACGTCGCCGGGCTCGATGGCGCCTCGCCCTTCACCCACCTTGCGCCGGTGGCCGCGACGTTCCATCCGCTGATGGCGGAGATGGCCGACGCCGAGAGGCTGCGCGGCCTGCCCGTTCATATCGTGCATGGCCGGCTCGACTGGATGTTCCCGGTGCAGGTGGCGCGGCAGACGGCGCAAGCGCTCACGGCCGCCGGCGCCAACGTCACCTACCGCGAGCTTGACGACCTCAGCCATACCTACCCGCGCGAGATGAATGCGGAAATCCTGACATGGCTGGGCGGGGGACCATGATCTCCCGCGGCAGTGCTGGCCTGCGCCAAGCTTAATTCGGCGCGCTCAGCATCACCACGCGACAACGGCGTCGATGCACCATCCGCAATCGCCTCCCGCCGATGCCTGGCAAAGCGCGATCGTAAGCCGCGGAACCAAAGCACGACATCCGCGTTGATGACCGTCACGGAGGAACTGTCATGCAGACGTTTGTCGGAATGATTTTGGGTGCGCTGCTTTTGGTTTGCGGCGTCTATGTCTATGATTCCATGCAGACGTCGAGTGTCGCAAGCGGCCAAGTGGCGCAGGCCAACCGTACCATCGTCAATTGGGACGTAGCGAAGGCCGATTGGGACAGACTGAAGACGCGCACCCATGAGGAATGGGTGAAGATCTCGTCGCGGTAATTTGCCTTTATCGACATGACAACTCGCCGTCGTTCCACGCGACGGCGTTTTGTTGTGGGCGACTATTGTCGCGGGCCTTCATGGTTCGAGACGCGCTGCGCGCTCCTCACCATGAGGGTCTCATGACGTCAGTTAGCCTTCTTCGCCTTGCGCGCGTCGGCGATCACCGTCTCGAATTCTGCCATCGTCAGAATGCCCGGCACGCGGAACTTGCCGACGATGAACGACGGCGTGCCCTTGAATCCGAAAGCCACCGCCTGAGTGTGGTTACGGGCGAGGATTTTATCGATCGCACTGGCGTTGGCCGCGGCGTCGCGGTTCAGGCGGTCCATGTCGAGGCCGGCACCATCGAGCAATTCGCGGACACGCGGTTCGGTCAGCTTTGAGCTGACGCCGATCAGCGCCTCATGCGCAGGCATGTATTTGTCCTGATACTTCGCCGCCAGCGCCATCCGCGCCGCGAATTTCGAGACCTCGCCGAGGATCGGCCAGTCCTTCAGCACCAGGCGAACCTTGCCGTCGTCCTGCACCACCTGCCGGATCTCAGGCGCGACCTTGCGGCAATAGGGGCAGTTGTAGTCGAACCATTCGACGATGTTGATGTCGCCGTCGAGATTGCCGGTTGCGGGCACGTCGGGATCGCGCAGCACCAGCGCTTCGGTCAGCACGTCGTCGACACGCTGCGCAAATGCCGGTGGCGACGTGAGCAAGGTCGCACCCGCGCTGAACAGGCCGAGCGCCTGGCGCCGCGTATGTCCCGGGCTGGTTCCGGCCGGATTGTTCAAACGCTTCATCTTTGTCTCGCGAAAGGCTGCATTTCCCATTCTTACGGGTGAGATGGGGATATGTTACGCGCCAGCATATAGAGCGCTACCGCAATAATGACCACGGCGAACACGATATTGAGCGCGCCGCGACGCTCTGCGAGATAGCGCGCCGAACGCGTGCCGGCGAGTCCGCCGGCGATGCCGCCCGCGACGAACAGCCCCGCCAGCGCCCACGACACCAGCCCGGACCATGCGTAGCTGGCAGCCGTCGTCAGGCCGAATGCGGTGACTGCGACCAGCGAGGAGGATACCGCGTTCAGGATCGGCATGCCGGTCGCCAGCATGAGGGCCGGCACGATCAGGAAGCCGCCGCCGATGCCGAAGAATCCCGACACCGTTCCAGTGACGAGCCCAAGGCCGACGATCGCCGGCATGTTCGACATCGAGGCCTTGACGCCGGTCAGGCCGACACGCGCGCGCGTCTTCAGCATCAATAGCGCGATCACGATCATGACCAGCGCGAACAGCGCCAGCAGCTTCTGGCCGTCCATCATCTTGCCGAGGATTGAGCCGCCGAACGCCCCGAGCATGCCGGAGACGGCAAAGATCAGGGCGCAGGACCAGATCACGGTGCCGCCGCGCGCATGGTTGGACAGATTGACCGCCGCGTTCGCCGCCACCGCGATCGCGCTGGTGCCGATCGCGACATGGGGCTCCGCCACGCCGACCACATAGACCATCAGCGGCACCGCCAGGATCGAGCCACCGCCGCCGACCAGGCCCAGCGAGAAGCCGACCAGTGCCCCCGAGGCCAGCCCCAGGACGCCCTGCGCTGTCGTGATGATCAAGTTGAAAGACTCTGTTGCACGGCGCGACCATAGAAGGATTTTTCACATCCTGCCATGCCGGCAGCATGATTTTGCACCGCAATAGCGTCAGGCCGTCGCGAGTGCCATGCCACTGGCGGCATCTTCGCGGCCCCGCAGCGCCATCAGCGTGCCGCTCATGGTCGCGATCAACGTCTCCTCGCCACCGTGCAGCGCATAGGCGCGCGCCTCGCAGACGGTGAGCGTGCGGCCGGGCTTGACCACGGCGGCGCGGAAGGTGAAGCGCTCGCCGCGCGCCGGCGCCAACAGGTTGGTCTTGAATTCCACGGTGAGAATGCTCGAGCCGGCGGGCATCAGCGTGAAGGCGGCGATGCCGCAGGCATTGTCGAGGCCCGCCGTGATTACCCCGGCATGGATGAAACCATGCTGCTGGGTGAACGCGGCCGAATAGTCCATCGCACGATCGACCTCGCCCGGCTCCAGGCGGGCGATCGAAATGCCGAACGTCTTCATCGCACGCTGCGCCTCGAACGTTTGAATCGCAATCGCGCGAAAGTCTGGATTTTTAGGCTGGAAGCGCGCCATGCCGTTCACGCCAGTACAGGCTCGAGGTGGCGCATCGCGGCATCGCGAATCGCGGGCGCAAAGGCGACCGACTTGCGCGCCTGCCGGTCCATATGGACGCCGACGAACTCGCAAGTCGCGGCGATCTCGCCGGTCTCGGCGTTGCGCATCTCGTGCACGAAGCGGATCGACTTGTCGCGGACTTCGAGCAGCCGGCTTTTGACCTCGACGATGTCGCCGGCGAGCAGCTCGCGCTTATAGGTGATGTTTTGCTGCACGGCGGCCATGCCGCGGCCGGACGTGCGCAGATAGGACGGCGTCAGGCCGAGCCGCGCGAACAGATTCCAGTTCGCCTCGTCGAACTTACCGACATACCACATGATGTTCATGTGCCCGACATGGTCGCACTGCCAGGGATAGACCGTGCCGCGATAGGTCGCGTCCGTCTCCATCGTTCGCCTCCCGCCCTTTTCCGATTCTGATACGGTAGCGTATCAGGCGCCGCGTGGGTTAACAATACGGTACCGTATCAAGAATCGGTGAGACCGGACCATGAGCGACGCCAAAGCGGACACCAAGGCCGAGGTGCGCAGCGAGAGCTGGATCGAAGCCGGCCTTGAGGAAATCGCCCGGACCGGCGTCGAGGGCGTACGCGTCGAGGTGCTGGCCAAGCATCTCGGGGTCACCAAGGGCGGCTTCTACCGCCGCTTCCGCGATCGCGCCGCTCTGCTGGAGGCCATGCTGCAGCAATGGAGCGCGGGCCGCATCGCCGCGATCGAGCGGCACACCAGCCTCGACGGCGCCACGGCCCGCGAACGGCTGAAGGCACTGATTGCGCTCTATTCCGAGCGCATGAACACCGAAGGCATGGCGGTCGAGCTGGCGATCCGGCAATGGGCCCGCGCCGACGAGCTTGCCGCGGGCGCGGTCGCAAGCGTCGATGCGGCGCGGCTGAAGAATGTCGGGCAGCTCTACCGCGCGACGGGCTTGCCGGCCGAGGAAGCCGATGCGCAGGCGTTCCTGTTCTACTGCTTCGTGTTCGGCCAGAGCTTGCTATTTCTCGAGCGCGGCCAGCGCAAGCGCGCGCAACTGGTGGCGAAATCGGCCGAGACGCTGGTCCGCGAAATATAGGCGCGGCCGGAACGTCCGGCCGCGCCCTTGTTGATTGCTGCTCAGGCCGAGCCCTTCAGCTTCTTGTTGCATTCGCTGTAGTAGCCGCCGCCCTTCTGGATCCACTTCAAGCCGCCATTGCCGTTGCTGGCCTTGTTGGCATTGTATTGATCGAGGCAGGTCTGCATGCGCTGCTTCGCAGGCTTGTCCTTCGCATATTTCGCATCGATCGCGTTCGGAAAGACCGCAGGACCGGCCGGCGCAGCGGGTGCCGCAGCCTCCTTCGCAGCTTCCTTCTTGGATGATTTCTTGGCGGCTTCCTTCGGCTCCGCGGCTGGCGCGGCGGCGGCGGCCGGCGCGGGCGTGGCATCGGCGCCGCACTGCGCCTTGCGGAAGTCGTTCCACTTCTGGTCGCCGAGCGTACCGGCGGCCTTGGCGGCCTGGTATTTGGCGCTGCATTCCTGCGCTGTCAGCGCATTCGCCTGCGTCGTCATCAGCAACGCGGCAAACCCTGACACCGCAACTGCACCCAGTATTTTTGCTTGAATAGTCATCCCTGGTCTCCATGGGGATAGTCATCTGCGGGCGGCATCCTAGCGCAACTACAACTTGCGACAATGCGAAGACGGCGCGTCCAGGAAAAATTTTTGTGAGGCGCGCTTCCGCTTGTTCACCCGCGGTTCAGCATGAGAGCACGACGCTCGCGCTTTAGTTTTTGTGCCGAGGTGTCTCATGACGAAGCTGTCCTGCCTTGCCACCGCGACTGCCGTGGCTTCCTTGCTGTTGATCGGCGCCGCATCGGCGCAGACCGCCGCGCCGGCCAAGACTGAAGCGACCAAGACCGAAACCAAGGCGCCGGCGGAGAAGAAGGCCGAGAAGCCGCGGACCGCGGCCTCGCTCGAATGCTCCAAGGAAGCCGACGCCAAGGGGCTTCACGGCAAGGAGCGCCGGAAATTCCGCGCCGAGTGCAAGAAAACCGCGGCCGCCAAGGCGAAGTGATCCACCGAACTGTCCCCGCGCATTGCTGCAATCGCGTGACGCATTTGTAGCGCGGGGACGGATTTGCCATAAGGCGGCGTGACCCTGATCCCCGCCCCGATTTCCGCCGCCATTTCCGACCGCGCCAAAGTTTTGGGCACGCTGGAGACGCTCGCCATCGGCAGTGCCGGCGGCCTGCTGTTCCTGTGGCTCAACCTGCCGGGCGGGCTGATTTCCGGCGCGATGGCTGCGGTCGGCATTGCCGCGCTCGCGGGGCGTCCCGTCACCATGCCTGCGATCCTGACGCAGACCGTGCTGGTCTTGCTCGGCATCACGCTGGGCTCGCTGGTGTCGCGGCAACTGATCCAGCACATGAGCGCCTATCCGCTCACCATCGGCCTGTTGGCGCTGGCGACTTTCTGCTCGACCTTCGGCTCCAGCCTCTACCTGCAGCGGGTGCACGGCTGGGACCAGACCTCGGCGCTGCTCGCCGGCAGCCCCGGCGCGCTGTCGCAGATCACCATGCTCGCCGCCGAGAAGGGCGCCGATGTCGCGGCGATCGCCGTCGTGCAGACCACGCGCGTGATCATTTTGACCGCCGCGCTGCCGCTGTTGCTGGCACTGACCGGCGTCGCGCCGAGCGCGCCGATCGACCTGATGAATGTCGTGGTCGCCTCGCCGCTCGAACTCGCCGTGCTGGCGGCGGCCGCCGTCGCCGTTGCGCTGGCCCTGCGGCTGGCCAAATTTCCGGCGAGCTGGATGTTCGGCGCGATGATCGCCTCCGCCGTGCTGCACGGCATCGGCCTGATCGAGGGCGGCCTGCCGCCCTGGATGCGCAACATCGCGCTGGTCGGCATCGGCGCCGTGATCGGCACGCGCTTTGCGCGGATCAGCAAGAAGACGCTGGTCAGCCATATCAATGCCGGGCTCGGCTCGTTTGCGGTGGCGATTCTGATCTCCGGTATTTTCGTCACGGTAATCGTGCTGGCCACCCATGTGCGCTTCGCCGATGTCGTGGTCGCCTTCGCGCCGGGCGCGATGGACGCCATGCTGGCGCTGGCGCTGACGCTGCATATCGACCCGATCTTCGTTGGCGCCCATCATCTGTCACGCTTCGTGTTCGTCTCGATCACGACGCCGGGCATCGTGCATCTGTTCGGCCGTCCGCAGGAGGATGTGGACGATTAGCGGTGGCGGACTTCGTAGGATGGGTAGAGCGAAACCCATCGCTCATGAGTCCTGATATTGATGGGTTTCGCTGCGCTCTACCCATCCTACGGACCGCGTCCTACCCCTCACTGCGAGCCCAACACATAGCCGTCATCCCCGCGAAGGCGGGGATCCAGTACACCGCGGCTTCTCGGTTCAATCACTGCGGCCTCTGGAATACTGGGTCCCCCGCCCCAGTGCGCAATTGCGCACAAGGCGGAGGACGACGACTGAGTGTGAGGCGGCGTTCTCGCGACACGAATTGCCCGAGGTTTGCATCGTCTTTGCCCTCGTCATATGAGGGCGCAGGGAAGATCGGGTGCGCGCCGCACCCGCGGTCTCGTGTGCGGTTGCGCATAACAAGAGATGCACACGAGCATACAGGTTCGGCGGAAGCATCCCGGCCTTCCCTGCGCAATGGCTTTACGGCTTACTTCGCGCTCTTCCCGGAGAACGGCTCTTTTGCCTCCGTCGCCCGCAAGCAGCTTTCGCGTCTTACGGACTTAACGCCAGCACCACGGCGCCAGAACCACACGACTTCACCGTACGCATCCGGCGCGCAACGTCTCTCGCGCCATCGGCGTCCATCGCATCCCACCGCGCGTTCGTGACGTTCGCGAGCGCCCCTCATCTTGCGGCGAGACGGGCGCAGTTATGCCGCTGATTTGGGTGAAAACGGAAGCGGAATATTTCTGATTATCGGAAATTTCTGGCTTGACGTAATTTCTGAATATCGGAAGTGATTTGCCCGTCGGGCAGTCACATCAAAGGCGTCGTAGGGTGGGCAAAGCGGCAGCGTGCCCACCATCAAGCAGCGAACTCGGTGATGGATGGTGGGCACGTCGCTTACGCTCCTTTGCCCATCCTACGAGCTAGCGATCTACGCCGCCCGCTTCGCCGCCACGATGCCCCACACGGCCATCACGGCCAGCGCCAGCGAGATCAGCACGTTATAGCCGGCGAGCGAGAGGCCGAGGAAGCGCCACTGCACCTCGTCGCAGCGGATCACCTTGACCGTGTCGAGGCGCTGCAAGAGCGTGCCGGCGCTGCCGAGATCGGCGACGGGGCCGGAGCAATCGTTCGGCCCCGGCCAGAACTTCCATTCGACGCCGGCGTGATAGCCCCCGAGCCAGGCATTGGCGAGCGCGGCGAGCAGAAGCACGGCAAATCCGGCCAGCAGCAGAGAGCGCGGCGCCCCGCGCGCCGCTGTGAAGGCGATTACGAGGGCGAGCGGCACGGCCAGGTAATAGGCGTAGCGCTGCTCAAGGCAGAGCGGACAGGGCCGGATGTCCAGCACGAGCTGGAAGAACCAGGCGCCGGCCAGCGTCGCGGCGGCTACGGCCGCAATCGCCAGCGCCGCCATAATGGCCGGATCGGCCGCAAGGCGCGACGGCGGGGAATGGGCGGCAGTCGATGTCACGGACGCTCTCCGGAGCATGGGTTCATGCCCGAACAGATAGCAGCCGGCCGATCCCGCCGCCACGGACGTATCGAGCCGCGACAATCACATCCGCGCGGGTTGACCCGCGCAAGCCGCCCGCTATATTCCGCCCCGCTTCGCCGCACCGGGCATCCGCCCCGCGACCGAAGGCCCCTGTGGCGGAACTGGTAGACGCGCTCGACTCAAAATCGAGTTCCGCAAGGAGTGCTGGTTCGATTCCGGCCAGGGGCACCAATTGCTTCCGCGCCTTTGCAAGCTACGCGTAGCGTGGCCCTTGCCAAGTGAGATCGAGCTTCACCCCTCCTTGTACCAGCTCGCGAGCTGCCACAAATCCGCGTCCCACCCCGAAAGATGCGCGGTCACCTTGCCGCCCAGCGCGGCGACGCGCGTCCGCGAGACGATCGGCTGAATGTAATTGTCCGTCACCACGAGGTCGTTGAGCTTGATGAACAGCGCAGCGCGCTTCACGGCGTCGAGTTCGCTTTCGACCTGCTTGTAGATCTCGTCATATTCCTTGCTTTGCCAGCGCGAGACGTTGCGGCCCTGCCACTTGTTGTCCTTGTTGGCGACCTGCCACGACACATACTGGTTCATGAAGAACTGCGGATCGGCCTGCGGCATGGTCGTGTTGTACATCTGCATGTCGCAATAGAAATGCGTGTAGGTGTCGGGGTTGGCAACGTCGGAGGAGAAGAATACCGAGCCCAGCACCGCCTTCAGCTCGACCTCGATGCCGGCCTTCTGGCACGCCTGCTTGATGATGGCCTGGGTCTTCTGCCGGGGCGCGTTGATCGAGGTCTGGTACATGAACTTCAGCTGCTTGCCGTCCTTGGCGCGGATGCCGTCCGGGCCCTTCTTCCAGCCGGCGGCCTCGAGGATGTGGTTGGCCTTGTCGACATTGAATTCGAATTTGGTGTTCTTCGAGCGGAAGCGCTCCGGGTTGTTGAGGAAGTTCGCGGTGGCGACCGCGGTGCGGCCGTAGATGTGCTTCTCGATCGAGCTGCGATCGATCAGGAGATTGATGGCCTGGCGCACCGCCGGATCGGAGAACAGCGGATGTTTTGTCTTGATGCTGGCGCGCTCGCCGTCGACTTCGGCGGCGGGATCGGTCGAATTGAGCTGGATGAATTCGACATTGCCCGATGTCACGATGTTGATCTTGCCCTTGCCGACGGCTTCCATCTTGAGCAGGATCTGGTCTTCGACCTGCATGTTCCAGGCATAATCATATTCGCCGGTCTGCAGCACCGCGCGCGCCGCCGACACCGCATCGCCGCCGCCCTTGACCTCCAGCTCGTCGAACTGCGGCCGGTTGGCGACGTGGTAGTTGGGATTGATCTTGGCGCGCAGCATGTCGCCCGGGGTGAAATCGACGAACAGGTAGGCGCCGGTGCCGACCGGCTTCAGATTGTTCGGCGCCTCGCGCGACTTGCTGCCGATATAATCCTTGAACAGATGCTTCGGGATGATCATGCCGTAATTGCCGACGAAGGCATCGGCCCAGAACGGCGTCGGCTTGGCGAAGACGACGCGGACGGTGAAGTCGTCGATCTTCTCGACCTTGATATCCCGGTAGCTCGCGATCGAGACCGCCGCGGTATCGGGGTTTTTGGCATATTCCCAGTTGAAGACGACGTCGTCGGCCGTAAACGGCATGCCGTCATGCCATTTGACGCCGCGCTTCAGCTTCCAGGTCACGGAGCGGCCGTCCTCGGCCAGTCCATCGTTCTCCTTGCTCGGAATCTCGGCCGCGAGCACCGGCACCAGATTGCCGTCATTGTCCCATCCCGCCAGCGGCTCGTAAAAGATCCGCGAGCCTTCCTGGTCCTTGGTGCCGACGGCGAAATGCGGATTGAGCAAGGTGATGGCCTGCCAGTACATCAGCTTCAGCACGCCGCCGCCGCCCGCCTTGGTCGGCTTGTAGGGATAGGTGGTCGCGGCCATCGCGACGCCGGACTGGCTCAGCATCATCCCGGCCATCGGCGCCGTCAGGCCGACCGCGATCATGCGCTGGACAAAGGCCCGCCGCGACAGCTGGCCGTTCTTGACGTCCGCAATCAGGTCTCGAATTTCCTGTTCTTCCATGGCCCGGCCTCCTTGAACTGCTGTGCCTTGTCGCGCTCGCCGCTGGAAATGGATCAGGTCGGCGCGCCCGTGTCAAAGCAGGATCCGGGCCATTCCGCCGCGCCAGGTGCGGCGGATGCAAAGTGATGGGCTATCAACCGGCGACCACACCGACGGCTCGGCCGGAAAGCAGCAGCGATGCGACGCTTTGAAGCAGTGCTTGCGCAGCACGACAACCCAACCTGGGAGGATAAAGAATTCCGATCAATTCAGCTTGCCGGCATCGCCGGAAGCCGGCTCGGCCGTAGCGGGGGTGCCTTCCTTGATGGCGTCGTTCAGGAAATTTCGGAGAGCCACGAGATTGTCGAGGTGCATGACGATGCGGGCGCGCACCACGGTCTCGTCCTGAATCTGGTTGGAGTCGAGCAGAGGGCCGGCCTTGGGCCTCGGATGCGTAAACGTGAGGGTGGCAAGGTTACCCGCGAGGAAGGAAAGATTGAACCTGCCGCAGCAAAGCGTCTCTGGAACATTGTCGGGGTCGACGGCAGTTGGCTGATCGGATTGTGCCATTGAATGCTCCGCAGGCGGCGTGATGGAATGCCGTAACCTAGCGCGTCCGCTGGTGTTTGAGAAATCGAGGCTTGAGTTTTCTTTTTCTCTCCGGCTCACGCCTATTCATGCGTTGGCCGTTTGAGGACGTTCGATGATCGTGCGGTGATCACCGTGCCGAGCGGTTTCATCGCTCCCAGACATCGGCAAGCCGCGGCCGTCCGATCCAGGCGCGATTGAGGCATCGGGTCGCAAGATCGGGCTGTGGCTTTCCTTGCAGCCGCGCTTGCGCCTCGTGATAGGGGCCGACATAGCGAACCCGCGCAGGCAGATGCGGATAGACGCGGCGCAGCCATGCCAGCGCACGCTCCGCGGCTCTTCTGTCGCGCTCGCTGACATCGAGGCCGAAGCCGGCGCGCAAGCGCTCCGGCAGCATGCCGACGCTGAGCGCCAGATACCATCGCGGCGGGCGCAGCCATCGGCGAGCGCCGGCGAAGATCTGTCCGGCAACTTCACGCGCTGCGGCGCTGACAGTCAAGGTCTCGGATTGAGCCATGGCGGCGGTGTAGTCCGCGAACGCGGCCCAATCCGCCGGGAGATCGGCCCCCTTCAGCCCGAACAATCCGGCGTACAGCCGGCTCTCGGCCCAATAGCGCTCACGCTCGCTGATCGAGAGCGGCGGCAGGACGAGATCGTGCGCCATTGCGGCGGTTTCAACCAGCGTGGCGTGAACCCAGCGCAGCGCCGCAAGATCGTTAGCGCAGTAGGCGGAGCCGGCGGCGAACGCGCCGACCGCCTCCGGCAGCACGCCTGATATCATGGCGTGGCGCCGGTGTAGCCGCCGCGCGGCGGCAAGCGCGCCGTCGCGCGAGCCGAACACCATCGTGAACATCAGCTCAAAAGTCCGATGAAATCGGCCGACCGGATCGGCAAGGGTGCGCGAGTGCTCGGCGATGGCGGCAGCGACCCAGGGATGCGTGAGCTGCAGCAGCAGGGCACGGCCGGCGCCGAGGAAGATGACGGCCTCCCGGTCGATCCGCCACGTCGCCGATGCCGGACCAAAGATGCCTTCCACCGGCCCGGCGGCCTCGGCCCGGACGATTTCCAGAGCGGCACTGAGATCGCTTTCCGAGACCAATTCGAAAGATCCTCCGCGGGCGAACAAGCCAGACCGATGGGCTGAGCCGATGTCAGCAACCTAATCCCGCGCGTCGGCAAAGCCAAACCAGGCCAGCGGCAGGGCGATACCGCAGAGAACCGCCATTGCGACGAAGGCGGCGCCGCCATAGCGGGCATAGAAAAAGCCGGAAAACAGCGTCAGCGCGGCCGTCACGGCGCCGGACCCGAACGCGTACAGCGCCTGTGCCGTTGCAGCCAGGCGGGTGGGAACAAGGCTTCCCATCATGCGCATGCAGGCGAGATGGAGCAGCGCGAACGTCAAGCCGTGCAACGGTTGCAACACCGCGAGCACCATCACAGAATTCGTCATTCCCGCGATCGACCAGCGCAGGATTCCGGCGATGGCTGCCATCGCCGCCGCAACGCGCGGACCGAAACGATCGAGCAATGCCGGGCCGACCAGAAAGAACACGATGACTTCCGATGCGACAGCTTCCGACCACAGGATGCTGATAACGGAGGTATCTATTCCGGCATGGCTCCACCGGATCACGGCAAAGGCGTCATGCATGGCGTGGCTGCCGTAGATCAAGGCGGAAACGAAAATCAAGCTGCGAAACCGCGCTTGCCGGAGCAGCTTGCGAATTTCGCCCGCCGCCTGCGATGCGCCGGTATGGTGCGCCGATTGCGCGGCGACGGCCGGCACCAACGCAGTCGCGCCGGCGGCGACGATCAAGAGGGCTGCGTTCAACCAGACCACGCGCGTGAGATCGTCAGGGCCGATCAATTGTCCGATAACGAGCGTGCCGCAAACGAAGGCAGCCGATGCGCCGCCTCTTATCCATCCATATTCAAACGGCCTTCCTTTCATCTGCGGCTTCGCTGCGTTGACCGACAATGCATCCGCAATCGATGTCGTCGGCGCCAGCGCCGCCGCTTGAACGAGGGCCACGATAAGCAACAGCCAAAAGCCATCGGCCCACAGCAGCGCGACGGCCGCCGCGCCAGCCAGTGCCGCGCAGCATGCGAGCACAAGGCGCAGCGATTGCAGGAAATCGGCGAGCGTTCCGACAAGCGGACCAGCGATCAGCCGCATCAACAATGCCGCCGCCAGTATCACGCCGATCTGCTCCGGAGCGAGTGTTCTGGTCTCGAAATATTTCGGCCAGAAAGGTGACGCCACGCCGAACGCACCATACAGCGCGGCGTATAGCGCGATGTAAGCAAACGCTCCGCTCACTCGCATTTGGTTCCCATCGGTAGAACTACGGTCGCGAAAATCATCTCTCTGCCGCAGTTAATCCGCGAAATGTCCACATCCCGCTTCTATCCGGCCGCACATCACACACCATGGATGGAACATTGATGCGATATCTTTTCGCCGCTGCGATTGCTGTGTTTGTAGTCGCCGCGGATTTCGAAAGTTCCAGTATCAAGCCAGTATGGACGGAACCGTCCTTCCTTATCGCCGAAGCCGAATCAGAACCTGCGCCGCATCCAACTTCCGGAACTGCGAGCGCATCGCTCGCGTATTCGCCATTGGATGCAACAAATGCTGCTGCGCCAGCTGCGATGATAGCGAACGCCGATGCCGCCGCTCACGCGGCCGCTGCGGTGAATGAGGAACAGGCATCGCCAGACGTAATCTGCGAAGCGGTGAAGGCGGCCGCCGAGGAGCACGATATTCCGATCGGCTTTCTCGTGCGCCTGCTCTGGCAGGAAAGCAGGTTTCGTTCTGAAGAGATCAGTTCGGCCGGCGCGCAAGGCATTGCGCAATTCATGCCGCAGACGGCCGTCGAGATGGGTTTGAAGAATCCATTCGATCCGCTGCAGGCGATTCCGGCATCGGCGCGGTTCCTACGCAAGCTTCACGATCAGTTCGGGAATCTCGGGCTGGCGGCGGCGGCCTACAATGCGGGCGGCGGCCGGATCGAGAAATGGCTGTCGCGGCGCAGCTCGCTGCCGAAGGAAACGCGCGCTTACGTCAAGATCATCACCGGTCACAAGGCCGAAGCCTGGATCGACGAGGAAAGCACCGTGTACATGCCGACCGATCTGCCGCAGAAGGCGCCCTGTGAAGGCGTTGGCGGCCTATCGCGGAATGAGCAGATCGCAGCGGTCAATGTCGACCTGACGCCCTCCGCGAGCGCGCTGATGCGCAAGGGCGAAACCGAGGTCGCCGAAGCCACCAAGAATGCTATCGCTAGAAAACTGCGCGTTGCGGCAAGTACGGTGGCGAAGCGCGCCAGCACGGCGGCGCGCAAGGCAAACGGCCGCATCCAGCTCGCAGCGAAGGCCGCGCGCAAGAGCGGGAAACAATCCCTCGTGCGCCTCGCATCGGAATCCGGGCGGGCACGGTCGAAGGCCGCACGCGAATTGTAGTTGCGTCATCTTGCGAAAAAAAGCCCGCGAAGCTCGCGGGCTTTTTGTTTCGTCGGCCTACTTTACCAGCCGCTGCCGAAGCTGAAGGTTACGCCGGGGCCGCCGCCGTAATAACGGTGCCCATAGCCGTAATGGCGGTGCCCATAGTAGCGCGGCCCGTAGTAGCCGTAAGAGCGCGGCGCATAGTAGTTATAGCTCCTGTAATAGGGCCGGTGGTGGTGGTGCCAGTGATGACGCCAGTGGCGGCGGTGGGCGCTGAAATCGGTCGCGGTCTGCGTGGCGTTCGTCGAACCCTTCGACCTCAACCCACCGTCTGCGGCGTTGGCTGCGGAACCGCCGATCAACGCTGCGGCACCGACGGCGAACACGATAGCTAACTTCTTCATCATCGAACTCCAGTGAACGTGTCCGGACTAACCGATCGGCGCGAGCGACGTTCCGGCGTGCGACATAAAGCCCGCGATCGCCGACCGTGAACGAATATTCAGGCAGATGAACAGCAGTTCCTGCGACGAGAGTAGCGTTGTTCGATCAAACGCCGGGGCGTAATGATTCGCGGTGACCGAAAAGCAGCGACAATGCAGATGTGGCGCAATCTACCGTCGCACCGAGGCGATGGCGTCCTCGCGCGAGATCGACAGTTTTGAATGCGTTGTTTGCGGCACGACCCTCGAAACGTGGGCCACTGCCTGGGTGCCGACCTATCGGCTGATCCGTGCGCCGGATGCTCAGCCCGACGCTGAGAATTCATGCACACCGAACGCGGCTTGCAAACCTACTCAACCGCCCCAATCGTAACGGCGATAGTATCAGGCGCGACGCCGCTGAGCTGCAGCACGACCGGGCTTGCATTGAGATCAAGCCGCACGCTCTTGCGCACGCCGGGACAATCGCTGCGGCCGGTGCTGCCGACCGAGCGGGCGTAGCGGCCGTTCTGGATCACATCGATCCAGGCGTCATCCGACAGGGTGATGACCGTCATGACCGAAAGGGCTGTCAGCAGTGCAGAAATCCGCACGGCTATCACGCGCCGGAATCGCCCGCGTTCGGATAGAACAACTGCTCACCGTTGATCTTGTAATCGGCGATCGCCTTCTGGCCTTCCGCCGAGACCAGCCAGTCGATCAATTGTTGGCCGAGACCCTTCTTGACGCTGGGATGCTTCTCCGGGCTAACCAGCATGACGCCATACTGGTTGAACAGCCGCTTGTCGCCTTCCACTGCAATGACGAGGTCGCCGCGATTCTTGAACGACAGCCAGGTGCCGCGATCGGCGAGCACATAGGCGTTGGAGGCCGATGCGGTGTTGAGTGCCGCGCCCATGCCCTGTCCGATCTCCTTGTACCAGGGGCCCTTGTCCTTGGCGATGTCGATGCCGGCGACCTTCCAAAGATTGAGCTCGGCCTGATGGGTGCCGGACTTGTCGCCGCGCGAGATGAAGTCGGCGCCCTTGGCCTTGATCGCGCCGAGCGCGGCGACGATGTCCTTCGAACCCTTGACGCCTGCCGGATCGGCTTTCGGGCCGATCAAGATGAAGTCATTGTACATCACGGGATAGCGCTTGACGCCAAAACCTTCGGCGACGAATTTTTCCTCCGCCGGCCTGGCGTGAACGAACACCACATCGGCATCGCCGCGGCGCGCGGTATCCAGCGCCTGCCCCGTGCCCTGCGCCACCACCTTCACGTCGATACCGGTCTTGGCCTTGAACATCGGCAGGATGTGGCCGAACAGGCCGGAGTCCTGCGTCGAGGTGGTCGAGGCCACCACGATCGATTTGTCTTGTGCGATAGCATGGCCGGCGAAGGCGAAGCTGGCGACCGCGGCGACGATCAAACGGCGTGCGAGCATGTTCATTTGCATCTCCTCAAAGCAATAATTCTCCGGCGAGGAACGCCCTCGCCTCCAAGGTCTGTGGCGCGTCGAAGAACGCGGGGGCTGTACCGCGCTCCACGATGCGGCCGCGGTGAAGCATGACGATTTCGCCGGCGAGCCGCCGCGCCTCGCCGAGATCGTGGGTTGCCATCACGACCTTGATGTTGCGCTCGCTCACCGCGCGGATGATGTCTTCCACCGCTTTGCTGGCGACGGGATCGAGGCTCGCGGTCGGCTCATCCAGGAACAGCACGGCGGGATCGCGCGCGAGCGCGCGGGCCAGCGCCAGCCGCTGCTGCTCGCCGCCGGAGAGCCGGCGCGCGGCGCGATCGGCGACATGAGCCAGGCCGACCAGGTCGAGCAACTCGCCCGTGCGGCGCGCATGTTCGGCACGCGGGATGCCGGCGGCGCGCAGTGCGAAGCGCAGATTGGCGCTGGCGCTGCGGCGAAGCATCGCCGGACGCTGAAACACGATGGCGCGCCTGAGCGGCGGGACATCTTCGACGCCGCCCCAGGTGACGCGCCCGTGTGAAGGTGCAAGCAGTCCCATTGCCAAACGCAGCAGCGTGGATTTGCCGGAGCCGTTGGGCCCGATCAGCACCGTCGGCGGACCCGCGCGAAGGGTGAGCGAGATATTGTCAAGGATGGTCACGCCGCCAGCTGCCAGCGTGACGCCATCGAATTCAATCGGCAGTTCGCTTGAAGGCGCGCGCATGGTCATCCCGCCAATCGCTCGCCGGCGCGGCGGGCGGTCCAGGCCAGCGCGTTGACGGCGATCACGATCACGATCAGCACCAGCCCAAGACCAACCGCGAGCGGCAGGTCGCCCTTGGAGGTCTCAAGCGCAATCGCCGTCGTCATCGTGCGGGTAAAGCCCTCGATATTGCCGCCGACGATGATGATGGCGCCGACCTCGGCGGCGGCGCGGCCGAAGCCGGCGAGCAGCGCGGTGACGAGGCTAAAGCGCGCGTCCCAGATCAGCGCCGATACGCGGCCGAGCGGTCCGAGGTTCATCGCCGTGAGCTCGTCGCGATATTCGATCCAGAGATCCTCGATGGTCTGGCGCGTCAGCGCGGCGATGATCGGCGTGACCAGCACCGTCTGCGCGACGATCATGGCGCCAGGGGTGAACAGCAGGCCGAACGAGCCGAGCGGCCCAGAGCGCGACAGCATCAGATACACCGCGAGTCCGACCACGACCGGCGGCAGGCCCATCAGTGCATTGAGCAGGACGATGACGCCCTGACGTCCCGGAAATTTCGTCAGCGCAATCCAGGCGCCGAGCGGAATGCCTATCAGTGCTGCCAGAACCACCGCGGACAGGCTGACATAGAGCGACAGCCGCACGATGGCGAACAGCGCGGGGTCCCCGCTGAGCACGAGTTGAAGGGCTGTTACGTCCTGGGACATGGAAATTCCATTTGGCGGCTATCTTGCGCAGATGCCACTAATATGGTCAATTTTCGTACCAGATGCACTCATATGCATACCGGTTCCTATGCCTGAACTCCTGACCACGGACGAAGCGGCCGAGTATCTGCGGCTCTCGGAACGCAAGCTCTATGAGCTGGTGGCGAACCGCGAAGTGCCCTGCAGCAAGGTGACGGGGCGCTGGCTGTTTCCACGCACCGCGCTCGACCGCTGGGTCGCTGCTGGGCTGATCGCGCCCGCCGCCCTGACGCAGGTGGCGGCGCCGCCGATCGTCGGCGGCAGCCACGATCCGCTCTTGGAATGGGCCCTGCGTGAAAGCCATTGTGGCCTCGCGAACCTGCCCGAGGGCAGCGAGGAAGGCGTGCGCCGGCTCGTCCGTGGCGAGGTGATGGCCGCGGCGATCCACCTGCACCGCCTGAAGGGCGATGACGAAACCGCCAACCTTGATGCGGTCGCCGACGCACCGGGATTGCACGATGCGGTCGTGCTCGGCTTTGCGAGGCGCGAACAGGGCATTCTGGTTGCGCCGGGCAATCCGCTTGATCTGAGCGACATGGCCTCGATCGCCACCTCGCGCGTAAGGATGGCGCAGCGTCCCACCGGAGCCGGCGCACAATTGCTGCTGCTGGCGCTGCTCGCGCGCGCCGGCATTGCACTCGATGATTTGAAACTCGCAAAGCCCGCCTTCCCGACCGGCCCAGACATCGCGCAAGCCATCCGCGCTGGCCGCATCGATTGCGGGATCGCAACGCGCAGCGTGGCCAAGGCGGCGGGGCTCGATTTCCTGCCGCTCACCTGGGAGCGCTTTGATCTGGTGATGCGCCAGCGCGACTACTTCATGAAGGGCCCGCAGGCGTTATTCGATTTCATGCGGCAGCCGGGCTTTCGCGATCGTGCGGACGAGCTCGGCGGTTACGACGTCAGCGAAGCGGGCGCGGTACGGCTGGTGAATTAGGATAACGATGTCCGCCCTGGGAAGTGCAGCGGACATATCGCTGATCGCTGACGGCTTCAAATGGCGTTTTTGACCTAACTTCGGGTATGAGGCCCCGCTCGATTCCGGCGGCAGCCTTTTGATTGAGGGCAAATCGCGTCAGCTGGTGCGGTGCTGCCGCGTGTCCGGGATTGCGGGCTGACCGGAAATAGCCGACGGGAAAACCGACGCTGCTGACCCAAGGCCGCAATCTGCTCACCGAGCCAGCCAAGCATCCAGTGTGATGCGCCCTACTTTTTCGTGTCCTTCTGCTTCACGGGCGCGGGCGCGCCGTCCTTCTCCCTTTTGATATTGCCCTTGGTAGTGCTCATGCCGGTCGTGTCCATCGAACCATCTGGCTTGGCACCATCAGTCTTTCCGGGTTTCTCCATTCCGGCCTGCGGAGCGGGGCCGGTGTTCTGTGCGAAGGCCGCCCCGCTCATGAGCGCGAGCGCTGTGACTGCGATCAGTTTCTTCATCGGTTCCTCCGTGCTGCCTAAGAATAACTCGTCATGCAAAACGGCGTTCCCGTCGGCGGGAACCGGCGCGGCCAGCAGGGCCCGTCGCACCGGCGCAGGTTCGTCACCGCCACGCCACCAAATCGCCTAACGACTCACCGACGCCTATCGCTGCGGGCTGCAGCACCCAGGGAGAAGCTGATGGACACCCCAAAGACTGCCGATGAGAAAACGTCTGCGGCGGAAGAGGCCTTGGCCGCGCAATCCGGCAAAGAAAAATCTGACGCTTCGAGCGCGCTCGAGATCAATACCGAGCGCTTCAATTCATCCGTCGCCCGGTTGACCTCAAACTCGATCGACGACCTTCACAAGCTGGCTTCCGAACTGCAGAAGATGCAGGAATTCCTCAAAACAGAGGTCGAGAGCGTGCAGCGCCAGATCGAAAGTGCGGTCGCCGGAATCAATATCATTGTCGATACGATTGGTCCGTGGAAAAACTTCGCCGGCTCGCAGGTGCATTCGTCAGGGACTCGCAACGTACGCGCCGGGGGACCGGCGGCCAACCTTGAGCAACGCATTCGCGGGTAGCACAGCCGCAGGCGCTGTTCGATCTTATGCGCGACGCGACTTTCCGCGATTGGCGGATACGGTGAACGAAGCGGGATCGGTGCGGCTGGTAAACTAGACCTCGGCAAAGTTGAGCGCGTGATGAGCGGCATCGAGGTCGTCCGCCTTGAGCGGTACACCCGACATCGCCGTTGAGGGTCCAAAATGTCGATTATGACCCTTGGCGGACTCCCGCAGCAAATTGGCGGAAAGCCCTCCTGCTAATCGCCGGCAACGCGGGCCGCATGCGCCGCACAAGCCTTTGCCCGGGCGTGCTGCCATTCGTCAGTGCTCCAATCCATTGCGATATCCAAGCCCCGTTGGCGACCTTCGGCGAAGCTCAAGGCGATTATCCTGGCAACAATTTCGGCGTCATCGCTGGTGAGGCCCTTGAGGGGCGCCAAAGAAAGGACGATCTGACGAGCCCGTCGGAGGTCCATCTCCGTAACAATGGGCGGCTTGATTGGCATTTGGGAACTCCCAACCGCACAACTTGCTGCAATTCTACCATGGCTGGGAAGCGGCCGGTATGCGCTGGAGCAGCCAAATGGCGTGCTTTTTCTGAGCGAATTGCATTGCTGGCGCACATCCATAGAGGCTTGAGGGCTGCAGGAGCAAGCTGCCCGTTGCCAAAATCACCGCCGCCCCGGGAGCCACGCGACATAACCGGCCTCGCCGAGCCGCTTCATCACGTCTTCCAGGTGCGCGCGGTCACGCGTTTCGATCACGACCTCGAGCAAGGTGCCTTTGGCGGGCAGGTCCGAGAACGTGCGCTGGTGCGAGACCTCGATGATGTTGGCACCGGCGTCCGCGAGCAGCGCCGAGACGGCGGCGAGCTGACCGGGGCGGTCGACGATGTCGATGGCGATCTGCGTCAGGCGGCCCTCGCGCGCGAGTTCGCGCGTCAGCACGGAGGCGATCAGCCGCGTATCGATGTTGCCGCCGGTCAGCACGAGGCCGACCTTGCGGCCGGCGAAGCGTTCCGGCGCGGCCAGCACCGCGGCGAGGCCGGCCGCACCGGCGCCCTCGACCACGGTCTTTTCGATCGCGATTAGCATCGCCACCGCCCGCTCGATTTGGTCCTCAGTGACCAGCACGATATCGTCGACGAGATGGCGGATGATGTCCGTGGTGATGCGGCCCGGCGACTTCACCGCGATGCCTTCGGCCAGCGTGTCGCCGCGCATCGGCAGTTGCGCATCCTTGATGGCATTGTACATGGAGGGATAGAGCTGCGCCTGCACGCCGACCACCTGCAGCTCCGGCTTGATCGATTTGGCCGCGATTGCCATACCCGAAATCAGGCCGCCGCCACCGATCGGGATCACCAGCGTGTCGAGTTGCGGCGCGGCTTTGAGCATTTCGAGCGCGATGGTGCCCTGCCCCGCGATGACATGCGGATCGTCATAGGGATGGATCATGGTCAGATTTTTGGCCTTGCCGTGCTCGCGCGCGAAATCGGCGGCCTCTTCAAGCGTCGCGCCGGAAATGATGATTTCTGCGCCGTGACGCCGCGTGTTCTCGATCTTCACCATCGGCGTGCCGACCGGCATCACGATGGTGGCGGGAATGCCGAGACGATTGGCGTGGTAAGCGACGCCCTGCGCGTGGTTGCCGGCCGACATCGCGATCACGCCGCGCTGCCGCTGCTCCGGCGACAGCGCGAGCAGACGGTTGAGCGCGCCACGCTCCTTGAAGGTCGAGGTGAACTGCAGGTTCTCGAATTTGAGCCAGAGCTGGCAGCCGCAGATCTCGCTCAGCGTCCGGCTCTGGTCGCATTCGGTGACCATCACCGAGCCGGCAATGGCCGCAGCCGCGGCCCTGACATCGTCCGATGTCACGGCAAGACCGGCTTGCGCAGCGGGCTGGCTCGGCGGGGCATTCTTCGGAGCTTTCGGCATTAATGGCGGCCTCGTTTGGAAGGCCATCGTATAGGCCTTTTCCATCCGCTATGCCTGCCTCAAATCGTGATCTTGCCCTTTCAAGCATTCTTGTTCAGAAACTCGTGACCGCAGGCAAGAAACGCTTGCTTGCGTCACCACTAAAGGGCCCGGGACATGAAGGATACCTTGCGCGAGTTCGACCTCCTGATCGACGGCATGACCGCGCGCCCGGTGGCTGGCTGATGTCTCCGCACAAATCCCGTCCCATGAACATGGGTGTCGCCAAAACCCGCCGCGGGGGTACAGTCGGCGGGGCTGCAGGGACAGGCAGCCGGAGCTTTCAGATGAATTCATTGGGCGAGGCGCCGCAGGTGGAGGCCATCGCGGTCGTGCTGGTCGAGGACGACGCGCCGACCCTGTGGCGGTTGCAGGATGCGCTCGTCAAGGCCGGCTATCAGGTCAGGGCCGCCGGCACGCTTTCCGAAGCCCGCGCCTGCCTCGCGGAGGGCGCGCCGCGGGTGCTCCTGACCGACCTGCAGCTGCCCGACGGCCACGGCGTCGACCTGATCCGCGAAACCCGCCAGCGCTATCCCGATACCGAGATCATGGTGATCTCGATCCTCGGCGACGAGGAGAGCGTGATCTCGGCGATCACCGTCGGCGCCACCGGCTATCTGCTCAAGGATGCCTTCCCGACCGACATCGCCGCCACCGTGCGCGACCTCGTCGCCGGCCACTCGCCGATCTCGGCCTCGATCGCGCGCTTCATCGTGCGGCGGACCCAGAGCACGCCAGAACCGCCGCCCGGCCCCGCGCTCAACACCACCAAATTGACGCCGCGAGAGATCGACATCCTTTGGGGCATCGCCAAGGGTTTCAGCTACGCCGAGATCGCCAGCCATCTCGGCCTGTCGCGCCAGACCGTGCCCGGGCATATCAAGAACATCTATCGCAAGCTCGAGGTCCACACCCGGGGCGAGGCGGTGTTCGAGGCGGTCCAGCAGGGCTTGATCAAGCTGTGAACAATCACGGCGACGACGCGCAACCGGACCTGCCGGCCCGCGAGCGCCGGCGGCTGCAGACGTCGCGCCTGATCCAGTACCTGCTGTTGCAGGCGGTGATTTCCGCCGCCTGCGTGCTCGCGTTGTTGCAGTCGCTCCCCTCGCCTCCCGCCCAGTATCAGGTCACGGCGTTCAATCTCTCCGAAGCCGGCACCGAGCGCGCGGTGACGCTGCCGTACTTCTCGCCGCTGCGGAATGCAATGAACGATCCGCCGCGCTTCAGCGGACACTTCGTCCGTCCGGCCGGCGAGGCCGCAGAGGCCTGGTCGGTGTATCTGCCGCGCTTCACCAACGGTGTCGAGGTCACCGTCAACGGCGTCGCGATCCTCGACAGCCGGCGCGATCCCGCCGCCAACCGCCCCGATCGCAATACGCCGGCCATCGCGGTGATTCCGGCATCGGTGCTGCGCGACGGCGAGAACACGATCGCGATCCGGCTGTTCATCTGGGGACCGATCACGGGCTTCCTCGACCGCATCTATGTCGGCCCGGATCAGTTGCTGCGCCCGAGCTATGACCTTAGGACGCTGATCTTCGTCACGTTGCCGGTGGTGTTCTCGTCCTGGCAGGCGATCCTGGCGGTCATTCTCGGCATCATGTGGGTGATGCGGCGGCATGAGCCGGCCTATGGCGTGCTCGCGGCGGCGATGGCGGTCGGCGTCGGACAGGCCTTCCTGCAGACGCCGATGGGCGGCGAGACGCCGCTCTCCAAGCTCAACGTGATCGTGATTTCATCCGCACCGATCGAAAGCGCGCTGGTGCTGACATTCGCGCTGTTGCTATCGGGCTGGAAATGGCAGCGCTATGGCTGGCTCATGTTCCTTCCCGGCATCCTGCTGGCGCTGGCAGGCGTGTTCGGAAATCAGGCGCTGGTGCGCGCGCTGTTCTTGATTCTCGCCGTTCCGATGGTCGGCCTATCGCTGGTCATCATGGCCATCGTCATCGCCCGTTCGGCGCTGAAACGGCCGAACATGGCGAGCTTCCTGCTCGGCTGCGCGGTCACGATCATGCTGACCTGCTGGATCTCCGACCTGCTCGCGGTATTCCAGTTGGTGCCGAACCGCATCTTCGTCTCGCGGCTGTCCTATTCGGTGATGCTGGTGGCGATCGGCGCCGGGCTGACTTGGCGCTTCGCCCGCGCGCTGAACCAGGTCGACGGCTTTGCCGGCCGGCTCGTCACCCAGGTGCGCGAAGCCGAGGAGAAGCTGAAGGCCAGCTTCGCCCGCGAGGAGGAGCGCGCCCGGGCGGCGGCGCTGGCGCGGGAACGCACGCGGTTGATGCGCGACCTGCATGACGGGCTCGGCGGCCAGCTCGTCAGCATCGTGGCGCTCAGCGAACGCGGCAACGGCAGCGAAGGAATCGGCGATGCGGCGCGCGCCGCGCTGAAGGATCTGCGCCTCGTCATCGATTCCATGGACGACATCGGCGGCGACCTGATGCTGGCGCTGGGCTCGTGGCGCGAACGCGCCATGGCGCAACTGCGCCCGCACGACATCGCGCTCGACTGGCGCGCGGTGACCCCGCAGGGCCTGCCGGTTCATCCCGAGTTGCGGCCATGGCATGTCATCCAGATCGTGCGGCTATTGGACGAGGCCGTGACCAATGCGGTGAAGCACGCCGAAGCAAAACGTGTGACGGTGAGAATAGAGACGCTGACCAGCGAGGACGGCCTCGAGCGGGGCTGCATCACCGTCGAGGACGACGGCAAGGGATTTGAGATCGCGCCCGACGGCGGGGCTGCCGGCGCGGCGAAGGCAGCGCGCGGCCTGCGCAACATGCGAAGCCGCGCCGCGCACTGTGGCGCGGAGCTGGATTTAAGCTCCTGCGCCCATGGGCCCGATCGAGGTACGCATGTGAGGCTGACCTTGCCTCCCCGCTTCCCGGACGCGGACGGCTCGGTCAGCTAACACATGATGAAATGAGATCTAATCGCGACCACGAAGGAGGTGTGCTCCCTCTCCCGCTTGCGGGGGAGGGTTAGGGTGGGGGTGTCTCCGCGGGCGACACTGCCTATGTGGAGAGAGCCCCCACCCGGCGCCTCGCGCCGACCTCCCCCGCAAGCGGGAGCGGTGAAACATCTGCGCCTTAAATTCATCTAACCTGAGATCATCACCCTCTTGTCTCAGCGACGGCCGACGCGGTTGACCGGACCGCCGCGGTTCATCGGGGTGCCGGGACGAACGCCGACGCCGGGAGCACCGACGCCGACCGCGCCGACGCCAACGACGGGCGTCGCGACCACAGCCCGCGCCACCGGCGTCGGCCGCGCCACGCAGCCCTTCGGCACGCCGACCGTCTTGCAGTACACCACCGCCGCCTGGGCCGAGCCCACACCGCCCAGCGCGAACGACGCAAGGACCGAAACCGCCGCCACCGTCAGACCAGCATTCAGCCAACCTGTCTTCCTCAACATGTGTCATCTCTCCCGAATTGGGCGTGCAGCTCTTTGCGATGTACCGATCGGTCACCGCAGCCGACGCGAGATGTACATGGGCCAACGCGGGGCGCGGCAACATCCCATGAAAATGGTGTGAATGCGCGGGAGGCCTCGGCCGCCTGCTTTCCGACGCCCATGAACATGGCATGGACCGGGCGCGCAACCTCGACGAGCTTTCGCGCGCTCTCAACCCTCACATTCTCGTCGAAAGGCTAATCATGATGAAATCGCTCCCCGCCGCCGTACTGGTCCTCACGCTCGCCGCCGGCTCGCTGGCGCAGGCGCAGTCCGGACCCTCGCCGCAGGAACAGATGGCCTGCCGTTCCGACGCCGGAAAATTCTGCGCCGAGCACATCGGCAAGCCGCCGCAGATGAATGCCTGCCTGCGCGCCAACAAGGCGAAGCTGTCGGACGGCTGCCGCAAGGTGGTGGAGTCACACGGCGGGTAAGCGCTGATCTTCAGATGTCGCTGCCGATTCTCTCTGAACGGCGCGAAGCGCTCATCAGGAGATCACCCCCAAACAGAAGGAGCGCGATGATGGTCCTACGTCACCACGCTCCTGACGTTTGCGATCACCGCAAGCCCATCAATCGTCCTGATCGAACAGCCTGATCCGCGGCGCCTCACTCCTCGCCGGCTCGGCAAACATGTCCCTTCGCCCGACCTCGCCAAAGAAGCCCCTTGGCTCACCCTCTTCGCGGATCCTGATCCGCCGCGGCTCGGTTGCTTCGCGGACCCGGTCCTCGACCACATCGAGCTCCTGCTCGCGCGGCGACTGTTCACGCAGTTGCTGTTCACGCGGCTGCTTCCAGCGGCGCTTGTCCGTCCATTGCTGCCGCCGTTCGGCGCGGCGCTTGTCGGCTGCCGCACGCTTGACGTCGGCGTCGCTGGCTCTCGCATTGGATTCCCGAGGCGTGGCGCTCCTGTCGTCGGCCTGTTCAACGGCCTTCGAGGGCTGCGCCGGCGCGGGCGGCGCAGCCGCGACGTTGTCGTTGGCGGTTACGTTGACGGTCTTCTTTTCTTCGGCGGGCGACGCTTCGGCCGCAGGAGCTGCCGCCTGTGTGGACTGCGTCGGTTGTGGCTGAGCCTGCTGCTCCGGCGCGAGTGCGGGACTTGAATTCGTCGTTGGTGGCGCTGCGGCATAAGGCACCGGCTCCGCTGGCGCTGTCGCGACCGGGATAGGTTCCGCGGACATCCTTCGTTCCAGCTTGGAAACCGTCTGCACCGGCGGGTGCGCGATGTTCGCGGCCAGATAACCCCCGCCAAGGCCGGCGCCGACCGCGAAGATCACGGTTCCTACGCCTGCAAAATAAGCCGTTGATGTCCGCATAGCTCGGCTCCCTCATCCTCGCGGGCAAACGCGTGGATGAGGTCGATGTTCCGGCACATCAATGTGTGGAGGCTGGAACCAGCGGCGCTGTGAAGCGCAGCGCGCGCTCAGATCATCGCGGCGACTTTTTCCAGGCCGATGATGCGGGCGAGCGAACGGACTTCGCTCTTCTGGTCTTCACGCAACTGGAACAGTAGCGGCATCGCCGCCGATTTCAGCTGCTGCACTTCGGCCGACTCGGGGTCGATCGGCACGCCCTGCGCATTCGGGTTGGCCTGACGGCCGGCGTGAATCTTGCGGGCGACGGCGCGCAGCGCAGTCTCGACCGGCGGCCAGTAATATTCCTGCGACGAGGACAGCTTCAGGCGATCCTTGATGCCGGCGATCTGGGCATCGCTGAGCAGCGCGTAGTTCTTCTGCGGCTGGGGTTGCGGCTTGGCGACGGTCTTGGGCTTCGGCGGCGGTGCGACCGGCGTGACGCTCGGCGCAACTTCCTTCGGCAGTCCGAGATCGGCAGGGGCGGTCGACGCATAGGCCTGGCGCAACGGCTCGCTCAACGTCGCGGTGGTCTGCGGCGGCTCGTAGGCGGCGGCCGCGTAACTCACGACGGCAAGCCGGTCCTTCTTGCCTTCCTTGTTGGACACCGGCGCCTGAACGGCAATGGCAGAAGCCGCCGCCAGTTCGGGCTGCGCCATGGGTACACTGTCGCGGCCGATAATCGCCGTGACGGCAGCGCCGACTACGAGAAAACAGATCAGCGCAACGATCGTCATGGTTTTGGTCAAAAAGGTCTCCATTCCCGCCGATGTCTGGCCCTTTTGCCGAAAAAACTGCATGACAATTGAGGCTTTACGATGCCGATGCAGGCCCTGATGCCATCGAAAGATGGGGAAATTGCGCCGAACCCGCCCGAATCAGGCAGCCACGGCCAGTTCGTAGGCTTCCTGGATATCGGCAACGATCTCGGAAGCCTCCCACAGGGCGGTCGGGGCGACCTGCTGCAGGGTGACGGTCCAGTTGCTCTTGCGGCTGCGGGGCGTCTTGACGATCTCGAATTCGATGCCGCGGCACAGCGGATGGCGATCGAGCGCACGGGCCACCCGGTGGGTGATCTCCGCGAGCGTTGCCTGGGTCTTGGCAGCAAGATACCGGTCGAAATCCATTTTCAGCCCCCTCGGTGCCGTCCGTCCGGCGGTGGCGGCGGACCGTCCTCTGGGGCTATTGTTGGGGCAGATATGGTTAACGGCGCGTTAAGCATCGGACCGGGGCGATCCCGGACCGCGCCGAACGATGGAAGCGGAACGGCCCCGGCATGGCTGAAGCGATCTCCCGGACGACGTCAGCCGCGCCCTCGGTGCGCGCCGCGCTAACGGCGACATCAGCGATTTCGGTCTTCACGCTGTCGATCGCAACCTTCGAACTGGCGATGGCAGACTGGCCGTCCGGCTTTGTCCTGCTCGTCATCGTGCCGCTGGTGGCGCTACTGTTCTTCGGCTGCATCGTGTGGTCGGCGACGTTGCTGGTGAAGATCCCGACCTGTGGCAGGAAGTTCGCCCTGCCCTTTCTCATCTGCGCGCTGACGCTCGCCATCCTCGCCTACGCGCCGCTGCACCGGATCGCCCTGCAGCAGAATTTCTACTGGCACCGGCAAAACCGCGAGCAGATCGTGGCCCGCGTCGAGGCCGGCGAACTCAAGCCCAATGTCAGTTACAACAAGAACCTGATCGCGCTCGGCGACCGCGAGCCGAACGTTTCGGTGGGAAATGATATCGTCGTCGACGAGGCGGACGAAGGCACCTACGTGCTGTTCCTGACCACGCGCGGGCTGAAGCACTATTTCACCGGCTTCCTGCGCGTGCCGCCCGGCGGCGATCCCAACAAGTTTTTCGAGTTCGACGACAAGCCGCCGAGCCAGCTCGTCCGTTACGACAAGGACTGGTATTTCGTGGCGAACTAACCGGCCTTCGCGCGCATCCCTTGCGGCCATCCGCCTGCGACGGTGCCGAGTGCGATGCCGCCGATGATCAGCGACATTGCCAGAAACAGCGACGGCTCGAGCGGCTCGTTCAACATCACAACTGCACTGACAATGCCGAACATCGGTGTCGCAAGAAGGCATAACGACGTGGTGACGGCGGGCAGGCTGCGGTTCGCCATCGTCATCGCCCAATTGGCGAATGCCGTGCAGACGATCCCACCATAGAGCAGCAGGGCGACAAGGCGGCCGCTCCACGCGATGCGCGGCGGGCCTTCCGTGATCCACGCCATGGCCGAGAGCAACGCGGCCGCCATCAGGACCTGCCAGAACACGAGCTGGAAGGGTGTCGAGATCCATTTGTGGGCCCGGACGTAAACGATATTGCCCGCCCAGCAGAAAGCCGCGAGCAGGATCAGGCCGCTGCCGAACAGCGCGTTGCGGTCGCTCCAGTTCAGCGTTTGCGGATTGAAAATGACGGCGAGCCCGGCCAGACCGAAGCCGATCCCGGTCGCGCGCCGGCGCGTCAGGGGCTCCGACAGGAACACGGCGGCGCCGATCGCGACCCATAGCGGCGTCGTGTAACCGAGCACGATCGCCCTGCCCGCCGGCACGAATTGGAGACCCGTCGCGACCAGCGCCGAAAATGCCACCAGGTGCAGCAGCGAGGTGCAGAGCACGACCGGCAGGTCGCCGCGTCTCGGAATGATGAACTGCCCCTGCACCCACAGCATCGGCGCCAGCGTCGCGGCGGCGATCATGCAGCGCAGCGCGGTCGCCCATAGCGGGGGCACGTCCTGCACGACCATCTTGGTCGCCGGCCAGCTCGTCCCCCACGCCAGCACGACGCCGGAGAGCAGTACAGCCGCGCCGCGGGTTGAAAGTCCACCGGCCATGCCAGATGCGTCCTGTCCTGATGCGTTTCCACATTGCCTAGCCCCTGAACTGGCCCTAATGAAAGAACCAGTTTCTACGATTTATTAGAGCCAGTTATGGACGACCTGCTGCCCGGCATGCTGCATCTGGCGCGCGACGGCGATGAGACGCTGACGCGCCAGCTCACCGACCAGTTGCGGCGCCTGATCGCCACGGGCCGCCTCGCGCCCGGCCAGCGCATGCCGTCGAGCCGTCAGCTGGCGCAATCGCTCGGCCTGTCGCGGAACACCGTCTCATTCGCGATCGAGCAATTGGCGGCGGAAGGCTATCTCACCCTTTCCGCCGGACGCCGGCCGGTCGTAGCGGAAGGCCTGTCGCTCGACCGGCGCAAGAGCCCGCCGCGAAACAGAAACAATCGTGCGGGGAGCGAACGGATAAACCTGTCGGCCTGGGCAAGCAGCCTTCAGCGGTCGGTCTGGCCGCCGATTCACAAGGAGCGGCCCCGGCCGTTTCAGCCCGGACTGGCGGACGAACGCGAATTTCCGCACGACGAGTGGAGCCGCTGCCTGCGTCGCGCGGCGCGGAACGCGCCGCTGCGCCGCGATCGCCCCATCAACCATCCGCCGCTGCAGCAAGCCCTGCTCAGGCATCTCGTGGTTCATCGCGGAATCAAGGCCAAAGCCAGCCAGATCCTGTTCGTGCCCACGGCGCAAGCCGGCCTGATGCTGGTCGCTAACGCGCTACTCGAATCGGGTGATCATGCCTGGGTCGAGAGCCCCGGTTACGCCGGCGCCAACGTGGCATTTGAGGCCGCCGGCGCCATCCTCTCGGCCATCCCGCTCGACTCGCAAGGCATGGTCATTTCCCCGCACAAGCAAACGCCCCGGCTGATCTTCGTCACCCCGTCGCACCAGTACCCGACCGGGCGGCTGATGCCGGTCGGCCGCCGCCTCGAACTGCTTCGCTTTGCAGAGACAGCGGGCGCCTGCATCATCGAGGACGACTATGACGGCGAGTTCCATTATGAGGCCCGCCCGGTGGCGGCGCTGCAGGGGCTCGCACCGTCACAGCGCGTGTTCCATCTCGGCACCTTCTCGAAGGCGACCTATGCGGACATTCGCATCGGCTATGTCGTCGTGCCCGAAGCGCTGATTGATGTCTTCGAGCTCGCGCAGCGCCACATGGGAATATTGACGCCGGTCACGATGCAGGATGCGCTGGCCGACTTCATCAGCGCGGGCGCCTATCTCGGTCACATCAGAAGGATGACGCGCCTCTACAAGGGACGCCGCGATCGCATGCTGCAGGCGCTCGCCGCCGAGGCCGGCGACCGCCTCGCCGTCGAAGCGCCGGCCGGCGGCATGCAGCTATTGGCAAGGTGCCGGCCCCAAACCAACGATCAGCAACTGGCCGCGCGGCTGCTCGAGGCCGGCGTCGTCAGCCGGGCGCTGACAAAAATGCTGTACCACAAGACCAGCGAGCGAGGCCTGTTTCTCGGCTTCGCGGCGTGGAATGACCAGGAGATCGATCGGGCCGCACGCATCCTGGGACGGATCATGCGCTGAGATACGGATAGCCCAAACTGAGGCGTGTGCTCAAAACCCGCGCCGCAGTCAGAGCGCATATGAAGTCCGCTTTGCCCTGATAGCGGCGCAATAGCGGACGTCATCGGCGGTCCCCTTCGGGCCAATAGTGGCCATGACTGACCCCTGCGGGTCATTACTCCGTCGGCGTGATGGACGCCGTCGTCAAATCGGGATCATTGCCGCGACTGAAGTGCACGTCCTCCAAGAGCGAGGAGGATACCGACGGCATCTGCGCGCCATTGGAGGCGCGAAAGACGGCGACACGGGTCTTGTTGAAGACGCCTTCAGCGCTAACGGGGGCATTGAGCTCGTTGAGCAACTCAGTAACGAGCACACTGTGCTCGCCCTTCGTGTCATCGGCGACCTTGCCGGGCGTATTGGACGAGATGATGAGCGCATTGTCGGGCGCGTTGACTGGCGCAAGCCCGTGGGAGTAGGAGCGGAAACGGCGTTCATAGGGATTGCGTCGCGAGGCGTCGATGACGGCCAACGTGGCGCGAGCGCCCCGCTCCTTAACTGCGTGGAGAAGGGTTTCGACAGACATACCCTCGTGGCGTACATCACCTTCCGTCCAGATCACTGCATCGGTCGGGATCATGTAGGTTTCGTGGCGGGACTGCACCCCATAGCCGCCGAAAAACAGCATCACGACAGATCCGGGAATGATCCTGGATTTTAACCGCTCGACCGCGCGAGCCATATCTGCCTTGGTGGCGTCCTCCACCACATCGACATCGAATCCGTGGCGGCGCATTGCATACGCCAGACCGCTTGCGTCGTTGATGGGTTGGCTTAGCGGCTCGGCGGCATCAGGATAATTGCCATTGCCGATGATGAGCGCGAGCTGGAGAGCGCGTGCTCTTTCCGGGGCAGACACCACCTTTGCAGCTTCCGAGGTGTTTAGGTCCAACACTGCGTTCGCGCCGATCGCCAGCAATGCCACGCCGACAAGACTGCAAGTAACGGCAGGCAAGTGGCGAACACAGTAGAGCTGCGTCACTTTCATTTCACCCCCCACTAAACTGCGAGAACTCCCATCCCTTCAAATGCATTTTCGACATGACCGCAGACGAAGATCACGATCAGTCGCAAGAACAGGCCACTTCCCCGCCTGCCCTTCGAAGAGCATGCGTGAAACTTCTTGAGCCCGAGTTAGGCGACGTGGTTTCTGGTGATTTGTGGCGTTTGGTAAACAAACTATGCGAGACCGCCACGAGCAACTATTACGCTGCCGTTTGATGCTTCTCGTACGCAAGGCTCACGAAATTATCCAGCAATCGTACCAGAATGACGGGCTCTCAGCTGTTCATAGTTGGTGACCGCTCACCGACGGTAACATTCTGTTTGCCGTTCGGTACTTTGTAATTCCAAAGTGAATTCTAAGCGCCCGGAATTACGGAGATCGCAGCGAGAGTATCGGCGAACGCATGTCCGCTTCGGGTCCACGAGCGGCGGTCGAGACGAGCATGGACCGGCGTCCGGTCTGCCTCTATCAGCGGACAGGACAACGGCTTAGGCGCCGTTCTGCTTGGGCCATTAGCGGACTAGTGTCGAAATGACTGACAGCATTATGTCTTATCCTTTGGCGTCAAGCGACCTTCATGAACTTCATGGCTGACGGCTTCTTCTTGGACAGTTGGGCCGAGGTGCTGCACCAATCGCGACCCGATCCAAAGTTCCGCAGGCCGTTCGCCCGCCATCTCCTTTGCCCACACAATCGCGTTTTCATCCGTGTCGCAGACGAAGGTGCGGGAGCTCTCGAAACGGCCGTCTGAGCCCATGAGGTTGACACGATATTCCGCCATTGTAACGCTCCTCCAAAAAACGCAGTCGCTGACTGCGCTGTTTAGCGCATCTCCAGTTCTTTGATCGCTTGAGCCGAAAGCTGCGCCGCATCATCGACACCAGTTTGCGCAATCTTGATAATCTTCGTCGCAATCATCTCCGTTAGAGGATCGTCTCGGTCCTTGACGCAGAGGGTATGCAGCGTTTGCTCATACGCCTCAATGATGCGGTTAACCTGTTTCGGCCCTAGCCCTAGGGCAGAGTTCTCTAACAAGCGATAAATAGCCATTTCTATTTAGTCCTATGCTTGGGAGCCGACGTTAGCCATTCGACCATTTGTGAAGCCGCCTCGGGCCGTCGGGCTTTACGGATCAGGAGATCGCGGTCAAATCCCGGCGGAGTATTCTGAGCCTGCTTGCGCAACATCTTCGCCTCGTTTGCAAGGCGGTCTTTAAGACAGGTTGTTTGTTTGAAACGGCGACGCTTCGTCATGCGCTACCTCTAACTATCGAGGTTCGCTGAGTGCGACCGGCGGTCTTATCATTGGTGAAAGGCAAGTACCGAACGGTTCTGCCGATATATCCGGTCGGTGATAACGAAATATGGTCCAGCCTCAAAAGCGCCAGAGTCAAAACATTAAGTTTCTGTCATTCTCAGTGCGTCTATACTCATCACTGCATTGCACAACGGTCACTAAACAAAAAGTTTCGCATAGCAAAGATTGCGCGCTTTGCAACGAGCCGCCCCGCTAGATGTCTGGTAGCGCAAGCAGCGTTCGCGCGGCGACGGGCCGCGTTCCGATTGCGCATCTTCTTAGTTTCCCGTTGCAAATATGCGCCCACTGACAAGCGCGTTTCCGGTTTGGGTCCACAAGCGGTAATGCTCTAACTGATCGTAAGATTTCCGTTTGGCCGCCAGAAGCGGACATCCACGGCTTTATGGTACATCGCCTAGCCGGCCGCCCGCCTCGGCATTGCATCCGGAGCGATCTCGGCAGGCGCCGGCACTTGCATCAGAATGGTTTGACTGCCGGGCGCGATCTCCACGCCGCACTCCTGGAATCGCCGCTTCATGCGGCGGTTGAACTCCCGCTGCACCGGCCAACGGCCGGCATCGGTGCAGCGGATCTGGCCAACGATCGAGGCCATCGAGCCGTCAACCTTGTCGACGCCCCACAATTCGAGATCGCCGCGGATCAGGTGTTGGTACTCCGCCTCGCGGCGCATCTCGGCGACGATGTCCTTGAGGATCTGGCCGGCGCGGTCGGTGTCTTCCTTGTAGGAGACGTTGACGCTGACGGCGGCGTTGCCGGCGCCGCGGCTGGAATTGGTGATCGTCGTCACCGCGCTGAACGGCACGATATGTATCGCGCCGTCGCCGGCGCGCAGGCGCAGGGTGCGGATGGAGACGTTCTCCACCACGCCCGACAGGCCCGACAGCGTGACGGTGTCGCCGACCTGGACGGTGTTCTCGAGCAGCAGAAACAATCCGGTGATGAGGTCCTGCACCAGCTTCTGCGAACCGAAGCCGATAGCAATACCGACGATGCCGGCGCCGGCGAGCAAGGGCGCGACGTTGACGCCGATTTCGCTGAGTGCGGTTAGGCCCACGACGGTGACGATCACGCATAGCAACGCCGTGCGCAGCATCGGCTGAAAAGTGCGCAGCCTGGCCGCGCGCGCGTAATGGCCCTCGCGCGACAACGCATTGATCTTGCGGTCCAGCATCGCGTTGCTGATCTCCCAGATCGCCGCCGCCGCCAGCGCCGCGATGCCAACGGTCACCACCGCCGACAGCAAGCGGCTGCCGATCTGCCCGCCATAGAACCAGACGATGGCGTCGACGCCCCAGACCTCGAGGAGTGCGACGAAGCCGATGAAGGCAATCGCGGCCGAGACGATGTTTCGTAGCAGCGGCAGATAGCGATTGGCGCGGGCCTCAAGGCCCGGGAAGCGGCGCAACAGATCCGGGCTGATGCGAAAGCCGCGATCGATCAGGCTCAATACCAGGATGGTGGCGAGGCGCGCGATCAGCACGACCGCGACGGTGCCGACGAAATATTGCAGCAGCAGCGAGTAGCCGTTGCGGATGTTCAACGCCCACACCGCCCACAATGCGAGATCGAGCGCGATCGCAAGCAGGTGCCAGAGGCCGGCGACACGGTTGCGTATCCTGGCTGCGAAACCGTTGCGGCCTGCCGGTGCGCGGATGGCGTCGGCGATTGGCTTTCGGCATTGCAGGATAACGACGACGACAAAAAGGTGCACGACCAGCATCACAAGGCGCAGCAAGGCGGCATAGCCGGCGCGGTGCAGGCCCAGCAACAAGGCCACGTTGGCGAAGGCGATGCCCGAGACGGCGACTGTCACGATGCGCCGCGCCCATATCTCGACATAGACGGCGGTTTCGGCGCGAACACGAAACAGGCCGAAGGGCCCGGCCAGCGCCCGCACGACGCAGATCAGCACGCGCGACAGCGCGTAGGCGTTGACGACCGCGAGGATCACCAGCCGGGTGGTGGCGAGATCGCCGATCCCGGTGCCCAGCAGCATCGTCGCGATCCCGATGAATGCGAGCACCGGGAGCAATTCGAGCACGAGGCGTCCGAGGACGAAAGGCAACCTGACCAGCGATTGCCAGGTGCGCGCCAGACTGAGCAGCCGCCGATGCTGCGCGGGCGCCGCGGCGACGTCGGCCGCGGACGATGGCGGATCGGCCAAGGCCAATGTCTGCACCGGCGCCTGCGCCGCCTGCGGAAGCCGCGCTTCCAATAGCGCCACCGGTCGCTTGATGAGGCGGAACACCAGCCACTCGGCAGCGAAGGCGCAGAGAAACACCAGCGCCAGCTTCCAGGCGATATCGAGCAATTGCTGATAGGCGGAGGGATCGTTGGCGGTCCGCAGGAACCAGTAATAGAACGCACGATAATGCGTCAGCGTCCGCGCCAGGTCGGCGACCTCGCGCGAAATCTCGCCGACCTGTTCGGACACCATCAGCAGGAGCTGCGCGCCGAGGCTGTCGGCGGTCAGCGGCACGGCGGATTTCGGCTCGGCTTGCGCTTGCGGCGAGGCATTGGCGATCGCACGCAGCGTGTCGATCACTTGCGCGCGCCTCTTGTCGTCGGAAAGCGTCTCAAGCGCCCGCTTCGCCTGATCGGGCGTCAGCGCCTCGGCATTGCCTGCCGCGGGCGTTGGCGGCGCAGCGCCTTGCTCGGCAAAAGCCGGGACTGCGTGCAGGATGAAGACCAGCAGGATCGAGGAGAGCAGTTTGTGCGACACGAAGGCCTCGTCGAATAAAACGCGCCCGCCGGCAAAACCGGAACGGTTTCACCTTCGGGCGTGCGTCATGTCGGAAGGCCCGTTTTCGCCGCCATCCTGTGTCGGAAGTTTGCCACTCCAGCGGTATTCTCTTGGCATTTGCGCTTGATCGCCGGGAACCCGGCAAATCGCCATGAATGAGGGGCGTGAAGCCCGACGCACTCAGCTGAGTCTTATGCGCGCAGCGGCCACCAGATATTCCGTACGGGTGCGCGCGATCATTTCATCGGCAGAGAGCACCTCCGTCACGCCGGAGACGGAGTGGCCTGCGCTCCAAATATCCTTCCAGCGCTTGGGACTGTTCTCCCGCGCGCCGATGTCGATATCCTTGCCGATATCGATCGCGCCGCGCGTCGGCAGGTCATCCGGGTCGAGCCCGGCTTGCTCGATCGAGGGACGCAGCATGTTGGTCTGCAACCCCGTAAATGCCGACGTCAGCAGGACGTCGTCGGCGCTGCTGGCGGCCAGCATCTGCTTGTATCTGATATCCGCCATGCTCTCGCGCGTCGCGATGAATTTTGTGCCCATATAGGCAAGCTCGCAGCCGAGCGCCTCGGCGGCGCGAAGGGCATGGCCGTCGGCAATGCCGCCGGCCAGCACCAGCGGCCCATCGAAGAAGGCACGAACCGCACGCACGAAGGCGAAAGGATTGAGCCACCCGGTCTGGCCGCCGGCACCCGCCGTCAACAGCACCAGCCCGTCTGCACCGGCGGCGATCGCGCGTTCGGCATGGCGGATCGAGGCGACGTCGGCGAACACCAGCGCGCCGGCATCGTGCAGCGGCCCGATCACCGGCGCCGGCGAGCCGACCGAGGTAATGACCAGTTCGGGCCGATGCCGCAGCAGCACCGCAAGATCCTGCTGCAGGCGCGCGTTGGAGCGGTGCACGATCAGGTTGGCGCAGAGCGGCGCGGCCTGCTTGCCGCTGGCATCGGCATGCCGCTGCAGCCGGTCCTCGATCTCGCCGAGCCATTGCTCGAGTTGTTCCGTCGTACGGCAATTCACCGTCGGAAACGAGCCGATCACACCGTTGCGGCAGGCGGCGACCACGAGCTCGACACCGGAGACGAGAAACATCGGCGCCGCGATCAGCGGTAGGCTGAGGCGGTCGCGAAAGTGCGCGAGAACATCGACGGATGGCAAAGCGTTTCTTCCCGGCTTGAGCCGCCTGCTTGGTGTGCTAGCGTTGGTTATTAAGATTGGCACGGCCGAAGGCCAATTACAAAACGGGCGGGAGAAAACAATGAGCAATTCGCTGTACGCGTTTCCGGCGGTGGGCGAGCAGACCTTGCGGGCGCTGGCGCGCTACCCCGAACGTACGGCGTTCGCCTGGCCGGGTGGATCGATCACCTATCGCGGCGCGACCGACATGATCGGCCGCATCCAAAGCATCTTCATGCAGCTCGGCTTTGCCCCCGGTACCCCTGTCGCCTTTCTCACCGCCAACCGTGCCGACACCTGGTGCGCCGGGGTCGCAGCGCAACTATCGCGGTTCGCCATCACCTGGCTGCATCCGCTGGGGTCGCTGGATGATCAATTGTTTCAGCTCGAGGATTCCGAAGCGCAGATGCTGGTCGTCGACGGCGTGACGTTCCGCGATCGCGGCGGTGAACTCGCCGCGCGAGCCACGGGGCTGAAGAGCGTGTTCACGCTCGGCCCTGCCGGCTACGGCGCCGATCTATTGCAGGCGATCGAGACCGCCGGCAGCGCCACGGCGCGCAACTTCGCAGGCCCCGACGATGTCGCCACCCTCAACTACACCGGCGGCACGACCGGCAAATCCAAGGGCGCGCTGCGCTATCACCGCAACATTGGCGGCTTCGCCAGCGCGATCCTCGCCGATTTTGAAATTCCCGATACGCCGCGCTATCTGGCGGTGGCGCCGATCAGCCACGTCGCAGGGACCAAGGTGCTGCCCACGCTGATGCGCGGCGGCACCGTGCACATGTTGAAAGGCTTCGATCCCGAGGCGGTGTTCAAGACCATCGCGCACGAGAAGATCAACTTCACGCTGTTCGTGCCGACGATGATCTACGTCATGCTCGATCACCCCACGCTCGACAAGACCGACCTCTCCTCGCTCGACCTCCTGCTGTATGGCGCTTCCGCGATGTCGCCGAGCCGGCTGGTCGAGGGTATCGAGCGAATCGGCCCGGTATTCTCGCAGCTCTATGGCCAGACCGAATGCTATCCGGTCTCCGTGCTGCGCAAGGCGGACCATGATCCCAACGCGCCGGAACTGTTCCTGTCATGCGGATTCCCGATCGCCGCATGTCAGGTAAAAATCCTTGATAGTGACGACCAGGAAGTCGCAACCGGCGAGGCCGGCGAGATCTGCGTGCGCGCCACCCATGTGATGAACGAGTATTGGAAGCGGCCGGACACCACCGCGGAGACGCTGAAGAACGGCTGGCTGCACACCGGCGACATCGCGCGCGTCGACGAGCGCGGCTACATGTTCATCCTCGACCGCAAGAAGGACATGATCGTCTCCGGCGGCTTCAACATCTTTCCGCGCGAAGTCGAGGACGTCCTGTCGCAGCACGCCGACGTTGCCATGGTCGCCGTGGTCGGCGTACCCGACGACAAATGGGGCGAAGCCGTCACCGCGGTCGTCGTGCCGCGCGACGGCGCCAGGCCGAACGCGGACGAACTGATTAATCTGGTGAAAGCGAAGAAGGGTTCGGCGCATGCGCCGAAACAGATCAAGTTCGTCAGCGAACTGCCGATGACCGGCGTCGGCAAGGTCGACAAGAAGGTGCTGAAAGCGGAGTTCTGGAGCGGCCGCGAGCGGATGGTGGGGTAGTTGCTCCGGCGAAGCGATCGTGTCCCGGACGCGGTGCAGCGCGAAAGCGCTGCTCCGCAGAGCCGGGACCTACTATGACGCGACTAATGGCGACGTGCCGTGTGACGGGTCCCGGATCAGCAGCGCACCACGCCGCA